>JALWKG010000086.1:5846-6250 GCA_027081565.1 Helicobacteraceae bacterium | reverse complement strand
AAGATACTGCTCTTTGATCGCCATTGCTACTTCAGGCTCTTCACCTAGGGCGATAGCATAGTAATAGCCCATAAGTCCTTGAAGTTCTGTAAACTCATAGACCATCTCACTCATCAAGTCTGCTTTTGCCAAAGAGACTGCACGCTGCAACAGTTCCTGATTCAACTCATTGTGTTTACCATTTTCTGCACAAACAGCACTGCCATAGATTTCAAACAGATAATCCGCAATATCCTGTTCGCGTGCTATCTTCTCTGCAAGAGTTCCCAAACCATTCATAAAGACCACTTTTTCAAGACCGTCCGTACTCAGACCATTACGAAGATCGTTGTCATAAAAGAAAAGTCCATCAGCAAGACGTGGACGCAGGACACGCTCGTTACCTTCGATGACCTTTGAAAAAT
>JALWKG010000086.1:0-5836 GCA_027081565.1 Helicobacteraceae bacterium | reverse complement strand
CTGGTGTTCTTTCATAGAAGTGATGATGACTTCTGGAGGCAGACGTAAAAATACTTCGTCAAAACTTCCCAGCAGTGGTGTTGGATGTTCTGTGATCGCCACTACCTCAGCCAAAAGCTCTGCATCGATCTCTATCTCAACACCATTTTCAGATTCCAGTTTTTTGAAAGCATCCAGGATGTCACACTCTCGTTCATCTTGAAACAGGGTAACAGCACCCGCTTCCAACTGCTCAAAATAGCTTTTGTTATCTTGAACATCTTGAGCATCAAAACTGGCCATACGGTGCAGTCGTGTCGTTTTGGCAGAAGCTACACCAAAGAGTGACATCTCTACCAACTCTTCAGCTAATGTCACATGTACCCAACGGATCGGACGGATAAAGCTCTCACTGTTTGAGCCCCAGCGCATCGACTTACCAAAACTAAGAGACTTGATCCACTTCTCGATCATTGCAGGGATCAAGTTTTTACTCTCTTTTCCCTCTACGCTCTTTTTAAAGTAAAGAACCTCTTTACCACCCTTTTCAGCCTTAGTGACCTCAGAGAGGTCCACACCACATTTGCGGGCAAAACCTTCTGCTGCTTTGGTAGGAACACCGTCTTTGTAAGCGATAGCGATCGGTGCTCCAAAGAACTCCTCTTCGCTATCGTCTTGACGCATCTTGAACTCAGGATGCCACAGCACCAAACGACGTGGTGTGTAGTAGAACTCAAACTCGGCTAAAAGTGCGTTCTCTTCCAAGACTGCTGCCCATTTTTTCTCAATATTTTTTAACTCTTTTAGTAGTGGAACAGCCGGAAGCTCTTCAACACCGATCTCTATCAAAAGCGGTTGGATCATTTTGTAGACCTTGTCATAGTATATAGTTGCCGCGATTTTATCGCTTTGTCGGTTAAAAGAGGCTTTCAGGGCATCTCTTTAAAAAAAGTGTATATAATTCGTCAACAAAGTCTATAGGAAAAAAAATGAACACCCTCCATGCCAAGGTCAACTGCTCTGCCAACTTCATAGTGATCGCACTTTTACCTCTTCTGTTTTTTGTCACCATGCTCGCGGGCTACCTTGGCCTCATTCCTCTTAATATACCACTTTATACTCTTGTCTACATCGGTTTTATCTTTTTGGTATTTTTGCTTTTTATCAAACATAACGCCAACTATGCTGCCTGTAAGATGCGTGGAACCCAGCTTGAGATGGAAAGCAGCCTGAAAAAAGAGCTCATTGCAAAGTCTTTGACCCTTGGTGAAGAGAGCAAATCCATTTTGGACATTGACAAGTTTTTAAACCACTTTTATAGAGACGTCCGTAATGACAACTTTGTCTCTGTCGCCTCTTCGATCTTTCCTATGCTTGGTATCTTAGGCACCTTTGTAGCCATGGCCATCTCTATGCCAAACTTCTCTGCCAGCAGTGCAGATGCGCTTGACAGTGAGATCTCTACCCTGCTCAGTGGTGTTGGTTCCGCCTTTTTTGCTTCCATCTACGGTATTTTTCTCTCACTGTTATGGACCTATTTCGAGAAGCGTGGTCTTAGTAAGATCGATAACTATTTTCACAACATAGAGACCCTTTTTGCCTCTCATATCTGGAGTGAAGATGAACTGAGCATCCACCAACACTCTAAAAGCGACCTCGAGGAGAACCGCTTTTTATCAGCACTTAAAGAGACATTTGACCTCTCTTTTATCAGAGACATCAACCAACAGCAGCTAGAGGCCTTTAAAGAGGTGATGCATGAAAGCAACCAAAACTTCACCCTTCTTGCCAACACCATAGACCAGGCTTCTCAGCAGATACAGGGTTCACTTGCCATCATTGACCAGAGTACAACAGCAGTAGATGCCCAAAACCAGATAAAGTCACAACTTGAACGTTTTGTCACCGCAACCGAAGCACTCGAAAAAAGTACCAAACTCTACGCAGGACAGATGGACACCACCCTAAACAAAAGCTTTGAGAAGATCGACGCGGAGATAGGAGATATCGTTGTCAAACTTGCTGACTTTGCGACCCATGTCAGTGCAGAGAGCAGTGAGGTTCAAAAGAGTATTAGAAAGTATCATCAGACCATCGCTAACCATACCAGAGAGAAGTAATGTTTAAACGTAACGATAGTAACGAGACCAGTAATTTTTGGCTTTCGTATGCTGACCTTATGGCCGGGCTGCTTTTTATCTTCATCTTGTTGATCGGTGCTATCGTCGTCAAGTCTATCGTCTTGAAGTCCAGTTTGGACTCGAAGGAGCACTCACTGGAAAACTCTATCAGTGCCCTGCTTCTACGTGACAAAGAGGTACAGAAGTTAAAAACACTACTGGCACAGAGAACGGCTGAGCTCAACACAACCCAGCAGGAATTGCTTTATAGTGCCGAAGCACTTCAACTTAAAACCGATGAGCTTATCAACCTTAACAACATCCTCTTGGCTAACAACACCAAACTCGATGATTTCAATGAGAAGATCATCATCATGCAGAACCTCTTAAACGAGTCCAATGCAACCATCGCAGACAACAACAAGACCATAGAGGAGTATGAAGCCAAAGTCCTTATCTTGTCTAACGAGACCACTGCGGCTCAAAATGCCCTGCAGCTCAAAGATCAGAAACTCTTGTCACTGCTTCAAGCTCTGGAACAAAAAGAGAGTGATTATGACCGTCTTGTTCAAAAGCTTCAGTCACAAAAAGCGCAGATCAAAAGTCTTACCGGAATTAAGATCAAGATCATTGCTGAGCTCAAGCAGAGTCTTGGTGAACATGTACAGATCGATACTGGCAGTGGTTCGTTGAGACTCTCTTCCAACATTCTGTTTCCAAAAGGGAGCGCTACACTGAAACAGAGCTCTAAAAAAGAGTTGAAAAAGGTCTTTATAGAGTACATCGGCACCCTCCTCTCCAACCCCAACATCAAAACACACCTTGATCGCATCGTCATTGAAGGGCATACCGACAGTGACGGTAGTTACCTCTATAACCTCAACCTCTCACAAAAACGAGCCTACGCTGTGATGACCTACCTCTTAAGTTTGGACTTTACCAAGAAAAACAACTTAAATCCTCTTCTTGTGGCGAGTGGACGTTCGTATCAAGACCGCATTATAAAAAATGGAAAAGAGGATAAGGCAGCTTCTCGTCGTATCGAGATCAAGTTTACCCTTAAAAATGATGATGCCATGAATGAGATAGAGAAGATCCTTGAGTATGAGTAACTTTACACCTAAAGAGATCCATAAAGCATCACAATATTTGCAAGAGAAACTTGACGAGACGCGAGATATGCGTCAAAAGAGAAAAGAGGAGCTTAAAAAACCTAAAAGCAATTTTCTACAGCATCTTGTCAGTACCCTCATCAAACGCTAAAAGTACCCCTTAAATAAAAAAACTCCAACTATAATAACCATTCTCACTTGTAACTGAGCTAAATATTAACTCAGACATTATTACTCTTATTTATGTTTTGTTAAAACTATTTCCTTGTAGAATGCCTGTATTAAAATATTTAAAAGGACATTAACATGCCAAAGATTCACGTATATGAAAACATCGACAACGTAGAGCGCGAAGCAAAAAAAGATCTTATCGATCGTCACTCACCATTTATCACTGTAGAGGGTGTTGCTAAAAAAGGCGAGATGGTTGCAGTCAACGTTAAGATGGGTAACGAGTACACTCACCCGGATGATTTCGATCACTTCATCGAGTCTATCACTCTTTTCAATGGTGAGACTAAACTTGCAATGACAACATTTACACCAGGTACACTTGGTAATGAGAAGTCTCACGCAGAAGTAACATTCAACATCCGTGCAACAGGTAAGAAAATGAACCTAGTAGCTCACGGTTACTGTACAAAACACGGTATCTGGGAATCAACTGCAGAACTTGTAGAAGTAACTGAGTAGTTCTAAACACTTTTAACAGGGGCTTTTAGCCTCTTGTTCCATCTTTTCTTTCAATATCACAAAACAACTTTCTATCGACCTTCATCTCTCTATTTTTTATCAATACCGTTTAATCACAAAGTAACCTCGGTATTAGTAGTTTTTTCAGGCTAATTTATCCAAGTTTAACTGAGCATTAACTACACTAAGCTATTGATTTTCACCATACTAAGGGGCTACTACGAAATCCTATCAGAACCTTGTCATGCTACAAAACCTCTACCGGTTAAGAGCACTCGGATTTAACTACAGTGACCCTTTTATAACCAACACACCTACCCTCACGCAAGAGTTACCCGATGATTTAAATGCCCTCTATAACACCATCTCAGAGTGCCATCTTTGTGACCTGAGTAAGTCCAGACATCAGAGTATGCCAGGAAGTGGTAACCTGCAAAGTGACTTAATGATCGTAGATGCCTATGTCTCTGCAAGTGAAGATGATGCCAACGACTACTATGTCGGCAAATCTGGTGAGATCTTGATCAACATGCTTGAAAAAGTCATAGGGCTACGCCGCGAAGAGGTCTTTTTTACCCATGCTGTAAAATGTAAGCCTCTAGGAACAAACACACCCTCAAAATCTGAGTTTAACAGTTGTAAACCCTACCTCTATAAACAGATAGAGACAATTAGACCCAAGGTCATCATGGCCTTGGGTGAGGATGCCTACCGACTTCTTACCGGAGACAACACCTCTTTTGAACAGGTACGCGGTCAAAAGGTAAAGTATGATGACTACCTTATCGTTGCCATGTACCACCCACAGTATTTACTGCGTAATCCATCGATGAAAAGTGTTGCACTTACCGATCTTAAAACCATTAAAGGTTGTTTATGAAATTCTACCTTCTATTACTTCTACCCCTACTTCTTTTTTCTGAGAGTTCTCAAATCTCATCTATTCCACTACCAACTACCTATGTTCAAGGTATAGACATTAATGAAAGCTGTGACAACAACTGTCTGCAAGCCTATGTGGAATCAGGCGAGATCTTTACATTTTTGGCACTGGCACAAAACAAACTAGCATGTATGGAACTTGAAGATGACCGTATGATCTATGGAGGTCTTTTAAACATTGGTGCACCTGACACCAAGAGAGAGCTTAAGATCGCTATGATCCTTCCGTACAAACTCATAGGTCGTTATGCGTACTCTACCTCTAATGCCGTTTTTGCTTACCTCTTAACACGTAACCACCCTTTTGTGCTTAAAAATTTTCAAGTCAAAGATGAAAGTGCAGAGGAGATGCAACGCGTTCTTCAAGAGATTAAAGACGAAGAGTTCCACTACGTCATTGCCCCTTTGACCAAACGCGGTGCAGATGTTGTCTCCTCTATAGAAGATGAATTAACCATCTATTTTCCAACTATTCATGTCAGCGACATCAACAGTTCTGAAGAGAATGTCTATTTTGGTGCTATTGACTATCAGGCACAGATCAACATACTGACCAAGCGTGCCACCTCACCACTTGTAGTCTTTTATGACAAGTCGGCTAAAGGTAAAAAGCTCTATGCACAGACTAAAGAGAGCTATATGGATAAAAACCTCAGTTTCCAGCCAAGCAGTCGTAAGCCGGTCTACAAAGAGTTGGATATGGATTACAAACCCTCTATGGAACTCTCTAAAAAGCGTCTGATCGCTTATGGTATCGATCGTAAGACGACCAACCTCAAGTGGCACCTTGAAAACAACAAAAAGATCCAGTTTGGTTCATTTTTTCTGAACACACCTGTCATTAAAACAACAATGATCCTCTCACAGTTCACTACCTATGATACCAACACCACCAACATACTCTCAACACAGATAAACTACGACCCACTGCTCTTTTCAATGACCCAAAAACAAGACCGTAAAGATGTCTTTATCGCCAACTCCATCAAT
>JALWKG010000085.1 GCA_027081565.1 Helicobacteraceae bacterium | reverse complement strand
ACATGAAGGTTTACACCATCATGCACTAGATTTTTACCAAACTTGGTAACAACATCTTTAACTTCGAGAATTTTTTTAGACTGCTGCATCCATGAACCTCCTAGAATCCCATGTTTGTAAAGATGATCGAGAAGAAGGCATCACAGATGATCACTGCAAAAATAGACTCAACCACAGCTTTAGTGGTATTAAAACCAATACTCTGTGTATCGTTTTTAACCTGCAAACCACGATAGATCCCAATAGTTGCGATCAAGACTGCAAAAAACGGCCCCTTAAAAAGACCGATCCAGAAATGTTTCACATGAACTACCTCAACAAATCGCTCCACAAACAGCGTAGGAGAGAGGCCCAAGTCAACTTTAGCGATCAACATGCCTCCAATAATACCTGTCATGTCTGCAAAAAAGATCAAGATCGGCATCATCAACATCAGTGCCATCATCCGTGGTAACACTAAAAAAGCATAAGGATCAAAGCCCATTGTCCGCATCGCATCAAGCTCTTCAGTGATCTTCATCACCCCGATCTGTGCCGCATAAGAAGAACCACTCCGCCCTGCAATAATGATCGCTGCCAACATCGGTGCCAACTCACGCAAGATCGAAATCCCCAACATGTCTACTATAAATATATTGGCACCATAGATCTTTAGCTGTGTAGAGGATTGATATGCCACCACAATACCTACTAAAAACATGGTCAACATCACAATAGGCAGTGCTTTGATCCCGCTTTCATAAACTTCAAAAAGGGTCTCTTTCCAACGGAACATCTTGAGTCGATACAGTGAGTGCAAAAAGACCATACTCATCTGCCCAAAAAAGGCAAAAAAGGCATTCAGGCTTTTCAGACGCACCAAGGTATCTACTCCGACATCATAGAATAATCCCTGCTCTTTTGGAGCAAACTCACTCTCAAAATGGGCATGATCTTTTGCCATGTGCAACATCTTTTGCGCATCACCCTGCATCCCGGTAACAAGCACTTCTATGTCACTGTTTTTAGCACGTTCTATCTCTTTTACGATCAGCAGCGCCAGAGCCGAATCCAGTTTTTTTACAGAAGAGAGATCCCAAACAACACTTTTGGTGTTAAGTCTCTTCACCGCACTTTTCAACTGTTTTTCTATAACATCAAGACATTGTATGGCAGGTTCACCCTCTATTTTAAAGTGAACAGCATCTTTTTCATGAGTGACCACTAAAGCTACTTTTCGCTTACCTAACATCTTTTATACCTCTGCTTTCACAAAAGTTTCCGAGATCAGACCCGTTGTCGTCAGCCTCATATAGTTAGGGCTGCAGGCAAATGCAGGCAGATTGGTGTAGAGACATGAACCCACCTTAAAACTGCTATCTTGATGGAAGTGGCCCTCTATAAACAGGTCAAAATCTTTCAAATACTCTGCCGTAAGGCGTTCAAGTGTCAAAGCTTCAAATCCGGCTATCTCTCTACACTCTTTTTTATGTTCAAGCCTACTGTCAAGTCTCTTTATAATAAAACCTCGGCCTACTGTATTAACAACATTGAGTATTTTCAAGACCCAGCTTTTTCTAATCAGCGCAGTATATAGACGATAAAGAGCGGGACCTTTAAAGTCACCGTGGGCCAAGGCAACACGCTGCTCTTTGAATTGTGCCACAAGGGGTTGTTGTTGGAGTGTAAAAACCTCTACGCCGGGAAATATCGAAGTCACATTGAAATCATGATTACCCTCAAGATAGAGTATCTCTATGTTATCACTAAGGGTATTAATAAGGTCAATCGCTTCTTGACTACGCTCTATAGTTACAGAGATCCCACCAAAGAGCAGGTCAAAGACATCTCCCATCAAAATAAGCTGTGGGGTCTGGATCTCTTGAGCACGCAGTGCTTTTAAAAAGTCCAAAAGCGCAGTGTGTTTGAACGAGTAGTGGGCATCACTTAAAAAAATGGCCCCCTCAAGAAGCTTTATATTACTATGGGACATAGGCAATATTGGGAATACCTGCATTTTCGGCAAGACCCATCATTAAGTTGGCATTGGCAATCGCTTGTGACGATGAGCCACGAACAATGTTGTCAATACTGCTATTAACATAAAGTTTGTTCCCTTTGACTTGTGCATAGATATCACAAAAGTTTGTTCCTGCACACGACTTAATATCAACAGGCCCTTCAAAAATTCGTACAAACGGCTCATCTTTATAATAGGCTTTAAGTACGGCAATAGGGTCTATCTCTTGAGTAATCAACATATAGGCATCTATCAGTTCCCCACGTGTAGCAGGAATAAGATGCGGTACAAAATTAATGTCAAAATTTTTGTTGCTTTTTAAAAAAAGCTTCTCATGAATCTCAGGTTCATGGCGGTGTGCAAATGGTTTATAAGCAAAAATATTTTCATTAATAGCGATATAATGTGTGCTTGAAGTACACTTTTTACCAGCACCACTTACCCCACTTTTTGCATCTATAAATATAGGATAATTTTCATCAATGTACGAGACAAAAGGAAGCAGTCCTAAAATAGCCGCTGTCGGATAACACCCTGGGTTTGCCACCAAACGTGCCTCTCTAATAGAATCCCTATACATTTCAGGTAGACCATAAACCGCATGTTCTAGGTTTCCCACATCTATATGTTCGCAATAATGTGCCTCATAGGTCTCTTGTTTGAGACGATAATCAGCAGACAGGTCAACAACCTTAACATCTAAAGCCATCAACTCTTTAACAAACCCCATCGCTGTTTGGTGTGGTAATGCTAAAAAAGCAAGTTCACAGCGCTGCGCCAACTCTTTAGCATCTGCCTTATAAACATCTCGTTCAATGACGCCTTTTAAAGAAGGATGAAGTTCAGTCAATGTAACCCCACCCTCACTTGTAGCCACATAAGAGAGCTCGAAATTTGGATGGTTGATAATCATCTTAATAAGTTCAAGGCCCGTGTAACCACTCGCCCCGATCACAGCAACTTTAATCATGACATTCAAATACGATATCTTGGTATTTGACCTCTATGACTTCAAACTCTTTTACCCCACCCGGAAGACGTACTTTTAACTCATCGCCCTCTTCTTTACCTAAGATCTGCTTTGCCAGTGGAGAGTTAAAAGAGATCAGACCGATGTCAGGATTGCTTTCGCAACCACCAACAATGGTGTAAGTCACTTCATCTTCCGTATCAGCATCTTCCAACACTACAGTAGAGCCAAAACTTACACGGGCATGGTTAAGTACAGTAGGATCAACGATTTGAGCATTATTTAACATCTCCCCTATTTCACGTAAACGACGATCAATATTGGCCTGCTGTTCTTTGGCTGCATGGTATTCAGCATTTTCTTTAAGGTCACCCATATCAGCGGCCTCTTCAATAGCTTTAATAACACCTGGGCGAATATCCAGTTTCAGGTGGTTAGACTCAGCCTGCAGGCGTTCGTATCCAAACTTAGTCATCGGTTCTATATTTTGTTGCAAAGTCTCTCCATTTTTACGGCACCCAAAACGGGCAGCATATATTGTCATTTCGACATAAAATTTATAATAGTTTATATTATAGCGTTTAGAGGTAAAAAATGGGGTTATTTGTTACCTCAGCGTAGGGAACTGCTTAGCTCTTGTATCACTTCTTCTACACGTTTTATCTTTTTAACACCTGAAACACTCTTACCTGCCTGCCAAAACTGTGCCTCTGCTTTTTTAGCTTTCATCCCTTTTTTGAGACTTTTAAGCGAGCGCAGAACATAAAACATACGCATAAGATGTTTAAATTTTGGGTGAGAAAGGAACCATTGGGCAATGGTTCCAGGAAGCAGACCCCGCTTTTTTATGTTACTGGTATTGATCACCGAAACGGGAACGCCGGTGATCTTTTCAGTTAAAACGATGTCTCTCTCCTGAGCATCCACAATAGCCTGTTTGTAATCGTCTGATGCTTTACACTCCTGTGTGGCTATAAAACGGGTTCCCATCTGTACGGCACTATAACCCAGGGAGAGTGCTTTTTCAAATCCCTCCCGTTCACTTATACCACCAGCACAGACCACAGGCAGACCGTAGATCCGTAACTTTTGGATCAGTGTCTCTAAAGAAGCTTCTCCGGTATGGCCTCCCGCTCTGTTGTTTACCGCAACAAAACCGTCTACTCCCGAATCAACCGCGATCTCTGCCCAATGCACGTTGGTCACATCATGATAGACTTTGGCTCCAAACGGATGTACTTTTTTAACGACCCAGTCAGGTTTTCCTAAGGAGGTGATAAAAAACCTGATCCCCTCCTCTAAAGCGATCTCAATCCACCTTTGCATTTTCTCTTCGTACTTTTTCGAGCTTTTTTCAATAAGCACATTCATACCTATAGGTTTATGTGTAAGGGTTCGAATATAACGCAATCCCTCTCTAAAGTCATAACCCTCTACATAGGTAAGAGTAAGCGGCTGAACGATGCCCAATGCACCTGCTTCAGAGATAGCAGCTACCAGTTCAGGATTGGAGCAAGGGTACATCGGACCACCAATAATAGGAAAGGTCACACCACTCTCTTTAAGAAATTGGTTATCCATCAACGCTCCTTTGTATTCAGTATAACATGCCCTTATACAGTAATCAGACAGTTTGTCAGTTAATTATCACCTGTTAGCTCTCTTTAAGAAGCCCTTTTAATCTTCTTAAGATACAATTATTTATGATTAATATAGACAGAGTCCTCGAGAGTGGCCACCACTTTAAAAACAATGAGCTTCCCCTAAAATTTAAATTTCGTTTTATCAATATCATTATGATAGTTATTGTCATAACTTCCACCGTATTTGGTTTTTTACATTACTTTAAATTGGCTCCTATAGGAAATTTTCATGCCAATGTCAACTTCTTTTTTGCCGGGTTCAACCTCTTTTTGATCTTTTGGTTACGCCAGTCTAAAGAGTTGTATGACACTGTTTTAACCCTGATACTGACTTCATCTTTAATGACATTTACCTCCGCACTTATCATGATCCCTAATGATGAGTTTCGGATCATCTGGTTTTATATCGCTGTTTTTCTCGCCTTTTTTGCCGGTGGTCTAGGCTATGGGTATGTTACGGCAGGACTATCAGTCTTTATTATTTTATTTAGTAACATCTTTTTTGATCTCCAACTCTCTTCACTCTCCATTACCACTGCTCTCACCGGTCTACTTATCACTACTATCGCAGTAAAGGCCTATACACAAAAGATGCTCGACTTGGAACATGCATTCATCACGCTTAACAACTCCCTGCACACCAAGGTCAAAAGCAGTGTTGAAGAGGTCCGTAAAAAAGATGAGTACATCTTGCAACAGTCACGCCTCGCACAGATGGGTGAGATGATCGCTATGATCGCCCATCAATGGAGACAACCCCTCTCCTCCATCTCCACCATCTCAGCAAAACTGCAACTCTCTATCGTCTTGAAAGAGGAGTTGACACCTGAGACCTTGACCCACGAACTCAGAACGATCGATGAGCGCATTGCCCTGCTTTCTAATACAATTGATGACTTTAGAAACTTCTATAACACCAGTAATGAAAAACGTGCCTTTAACCTCTCTACCACGATCAAACAGGCCATAGAGGTCCTCTCTCCTGCCATCGACAACGCCCATGTTCACCTGCACTTTGATGACAGGCTCTCTCATAGTATCACAGGGCTTGAGGGTGAGATGATACAGGTATTGATGAACATCATCAACAATGCGATTGATGTCTTAAAAGAGCACAAGCGTGAGGGGTTTATCTGGATCAAGGCGACACAGGACAGCTCCAAGACCTATATCCATATCGAAGACAGTGGCGGTGGTGTCAGCGACGATATTTTAGACCAGATCTTCGATCCCTATTTCTCCACTAAAAAAGAGAAACATGGCATGGGTCTTGGACTCTACATGTCCAAACTTATCATCCATGAACACTGTGGAGGAGTACTGTTTTTGGAAAACACGGACCAGGGGGCCCGTTTTAGTATAAAGATCCCAAGCCACTAAAAATTGAACTTTCCCACACCTACTTCAGGGACTGTATAGCCTGAACCGCGATCTCAAGAAAGCCATCTGCTCCAGGGATAAATGGGATCAGTGAAGTCCCTATCCCACCCCAAACAACGATCAACCCCATCATCGTGATCAAGACTGTACTAATGTTAATAGGAAAGATCTTCTGTTCACGCTCTGATGGATAGAAGTACATCATGGCGATGAGTTTAAAGTAGTAATAGACCGAGATAAAAGCAATTAAGATTCCTAAGGCGGCCAATAAGATCTGACCAGACTCAATC
>JALWKG010000084.1 GCA_027081565.1 Helicobacteraceae bacterium | reverse complement strand
ATGCCAAAATCAGATAACCTTGATGAGATTCAAAAACTCATTAAGTCATCTTCAACAACGAAATATTAGGAGTCAGTATGTCTAAATTAAAATATGCACTATTTACAGGATGTACAGCCAAAGAGTCTACTCCTGAGCAGATGATGTCAACAATGGCCGTTGCTAAAAAGCTTGACATCGAACTTGTAGAGCTTACAGAAGCTTCATGTTGTGGTGCTTCTCACCTTCAAGACTATGATGACTTTTTGTCTCTAGTACTTAATGCACGTAACATCGCTTACGCTGAAAAGCATGGTCTTACTATGGTCACGATCTGTAATACATGTCAGCTTAACACTGCCATGACCAAGCACCGTCTTGATAACAATGCAGAGTTAAAAGCACGTGTTAACGAAAAACTTGCAGAAGTAGGTCTAGAGTACAAAGGCACATCACTTGTCACACACTTTCTCTACGCGATCATTGACGACTTCGGTCTTGACAAGATCAAAGAGATGGTGGTTAAGCCACTTAGCCAATTTAACATCGCACCATTTTACGGTTGTCACAACATCCGCCCTTCTGAGCTTCAAAATGAGTCTCACAAGAGCCCAGAAAACCCATACAACCCTACTTCACTTGACGATCTCATCATCGCGTGTGGTGGTAACAATGTAGATTATGATGAAAAGAACAAGTGTTGTGGTTTCCACGCAGAGCTTCAAGCACCTAAGACTGCTGCAACCCTAACAGGTAATGCACTTGCAGGCGCTATGGATCAAAATGCTGACTGGATGGTCACACCATGTCCACTCTGTCACCTAAAGCTTGACACACAGTACCACCACGCATCAGTAGCGATCGGCCGTGAAGTCAAACTTCCTGTCCTACACATGCAACAGATGATCGGTCTTGCATTAGGCTGTTCAACTGAAGAGCTTGGTCTTAACCACCACGTCTCTGAAGTAGATTTCGTTTAATCTACGCCTCGTATCACTTTGGTGATGCGATCAACTTCTTCTCTTTTCCAACTCTCATCTATATATATTATACAACCTATTAAATCTGAACAACTACTGTGTACCTGGTATATACAAAATCTCATTATTAATTTATAGAGCAGTAAGAAGTATATTAAGAGAGTAAACTCCGGACTAAATCCGGAGTGATTAGCATTTTAACAGTAACCTTTATTTTCCTATCTGTACCATCTTGCGGCGAAGGTAAGCGATCTTTGACTGAAGAGGAAGGTCTTTAGGACAAACATCTTCACAGCCTAACAAGGTCATACAGCCAAAGACACCATCTTCATTACCTACAAGTTCATAATAGTCCTCGTCATCTCTATCATCTCGAGGATCGAGTTGATAGCGCGCTATCTTGTTGAGACCTACAGCACCAACAAAGTCATCATTCATCTGCATCGTACCACAACCTGCGACACAACATCCACACTCTATACAGCGATCTACTTCATAGATCTCGTCGGCAAGTTCAGGTTCCATACGGTCTTCTAAACGATCATAATCTTTTTTCTCTTCGGTATGGATCCACGTCTCTAAACGTTCATTAAGACCACGCATCCAGTTACCTGTGTATATTGAAAGATCACCAATCAACTCAAAGGTCGGGAGTGGTGCTAAGGTGATCTCTGTGTCTAACTTAGCTGTTAAAGTACTACATGCCAGTGTCGGACGGCCATTGACCAACATAGAACAACTGCCACAGATCCCTGCCCTACAGACAAAATCAAACTTCAAAGAGTTGTCCAGATGTTTTCGTATATCATTTAAAACAATATAAAGCGTCATACCCGGTGCTTCTGTCACTTCAAAAGTCTCCATATGGGGACGGTCTTCACTGTCATTTGGATCGTAACGTAATATATTTATCTTTAGTTTTCTTGCTTCACTCATCCTTCGAACCTCTCTGACAGACGCTCATTGCGTCCTTGATATTTTCTTGGTAGCTTGTCTCTAAATGGCATCAACGCCTTTTGTATCTCAAAACGGTCTTTGCCTTCGGCTTCCATCTTTGCACGCAGTTCATCCACCTCTTTTTGGCGGACTTCACTCTCATCATGAACAATATTCAGGTTCTTGCCATAACCTCTAAACCCCGGAGGCAGCTCCATCGTTCCGACTTGTATAGGCTCATAACTCACATCAGGCAAAGTCTGGCTGTCATCTCGCCACGTCGTAATGGTACGATTAAGCCACTGCTTATCATTACGCTCAGGATAATCCTCTCTTGAGTGTGCCCCACGACTCTCTGTACGTAAAAGTGCACCATAAGCCACCGTCAAGGCAACCTTGATCATCTTTTGTGTTCTATAGGCGTTAACAAGCGCAGGATTTGCCGCTAGAGATTTTGATCGGTATACAGTGATGTTACGACTTCGTATCAATAGCTTTTGTAGCTCATCTACCGCTTTTTGCAAGTCATGACCATTTCTAAAAATACCAACATCTTCCATCATGATCTTTTCCATCTCTTCACGCAGTACAAAAGAGTCTTCGCCGCCGTCGTGGCTCAAAAGATGTACCAGTTTATCATGCTCTTCTGCCAAAAAGCACTCTATAGTCTTGGTCGAGATATTGATCGCACTTGCCTCTGTCTCACAGAAATCAGCAATATACTCCGCTACCATCATACCAGCGACAACAGTCTCACTCACAGAGTTTCCGCCTAAACGGTTAAAACCATGCAGGTCCCAACATGCTGCTTCTCCACAAGAGTAGAGTCCGGCTAATGTTTGAGACTCACCCGTATACTTAGTACGGATACCGCCCATGGAGTAGTGTTGTGTCGGACGTACCGGGATCCACTCTTCAGCTGGATCGATCCCTAAGAAGTTCTCACAGATATCTTTGACCTCACGGAGGTTCTTCTCTATGTGTTCACGGCCAAGTATCGTGATATCTAACCAGAGATGGTCACCATAACGTGACTTCACACCCTTGCCTTTACGCATATGTTCTGTCATACGACGTGAAACAACATCACGAGAAGCCAACTCTTTTTTGTCCGGCTCATAGTCCGGCATAAAACGGTAACCGTCTTTGTCCAGCAGAAGCCCACCATCACCACGACAACCCTCAGTTGTTAAAATACCCACAGGAACAATAGCTGTTGGGTGGAACTGTATGGCTTCCATATTTCCAAGTGTAGCAATTCCTGTCTCCAGCGCTATCGCCTGCCCTATACCCTGACAGATGGTCGCATTGGTCGTCACACTGTAGAGACGTCCATAACCGCCTGTTGCGATGGTCGTCGCTTTGGCGATGTATGCTGTCAACTCCCCAGTCATCAGGTTGCGAGAAACCGCACCATAACAGCGCCCATGCTCATGGATCAGTGCAATTGCCTCACGACGCTCACGGATCTCTATCTTGTCTTCATGGGCCTTGTTGTCCATAGCATATAGCATACTGTGACCGGTACCATCAGAGGTGTAGCAGGTACGCCACTTCTTCGTTCCCCCGAAGTCACGTGCGGTGATGAGACCATGGGCTTCATCTTTTTCCGTGATCGTCACATGCTGAGCGTTGATGATGGCATTTCTGTCACCACGCTGCACACGACTCCATGGCACACCCCAGGCAGCCAGTTCACGAATCGCTTTGGGTGCTGTGTTGACAAACATACGCACGACTTCCTGATCAGCACCCCAGTCGCTTCCCTTGACCGTGTCTTCGAAGTGGACATCTTCATTATCGCCCTCACCCATCGTAGAGTTGGCTAAAGAGGCCTGCATACCACCCTGTGCCGCAGCAGAGTGCGAACGCTTGGGTGGTACAAGGGTCAGGATGATGGTCTCAAGCCCACGTTCACGTACACCGGTAGCCACGCGAAGACCTGCCAGACCACCGCCTATGACCAAAACATCTGTATAGACTATCTTCATTTCTCTGCTCCTTGTTCGACTTCACTCTGTGGATGATAACGCTCACCATCACCATAATCATGGGTAGTACCGATGTCGATATAACGCATCAAAGAAGCAACACCTACTGCAAGATAGAGTGTTACTACAAAATACATGATTGTTCTGAGCAGCGCACGACGCTGTTTCATGAACTTTTGCTGATCCGCTTCAAAAAGTCCCCATTTCAAGATTAGTCTGTAGATCCCTACACCGGCATGGATCACCACGGCAAAAAGCAGCATCAAATAAAGTGGCCACATCATCTCAGTCACCATACGGTCAGAGGAAGCGTATGGACCGATCATCTCCGGCTGTGCGATCATAATATAAAGGTGGACAGAAGCCAGAAAGAACATCGCGAAACCAGTAATGACCTGGATCACCCATAGAGAGGTGTCATGGTGGTTCATACGTACGGTGTGCTCTTTCATCACCTTATATTGTCGGTAAGAGGAAGGAAATTTCCGTAGTGCCAGGATAGCATGTACTATAATGATAAAAAGTATGCTTGAAGCCAAGACAGAGATGATCCATGGATGACGTTCACCAAAGAAGTAGTATCCTTCAAAGAACTGTGTCATAGCATACATCGCATCGTTAGAGACCAGAATAGTAGACTCAAACATAATGTGTCCGGTGATAAAGAGTGCCAGAATAATACCTGTCAAACTCTGTAAAAAATCAAGCCGTGCAGGCATCTTGTTGATGGTAAACTTTTTTTTCATATATTTAAGACCTTTTTTAAACTTAAGAGTTTCTAATTCTTATAACTATTTTAACATTTTCTTGTAATCGTAAAGATTATTTTTGAATAAGTATTTCTTCAAAATCAACGGGTTCTAATGTTTTTCCAATATAAACAGCCACCTCTCTCGCTCCAGCACTTAGTGCCAATTCTCTATAAGCTTGTTCTTCCATCTCACTTAAGTGAGTCTTATCAGGATGTATGATGACCTTAGGTCGGATCAACGCTGATGAAGAGAGCCCCTTTTTGACTAATGCTACCAAAAACTTTTCTGCAAGTTCAAAATTCTCAGGTTCTAGAGATAAAGGGGAAAATGGAGCATAAGCCACCGAGTTGTCTTTTTCGGATAGTTCTTGTACTGCCTTGCCAATAGCTGTGATCTTTAGGTTTTTACCTTTTTTTACCACCGCCATAACGGCCAATTCTTCAAGCATCTCTCCTGAAGGTTCTGCAAAAAGGTAAACTTTCTCATTTTTAAAACGTATATAAAGAGTTGTCTCTTGTTTTTTGAACCATGCTTTTACTTTACTGAACATCTGACATCTCCTCTAAAGTTCACAATAGGCTGTACACTCATCAGCATTTTTAAAGGGCACAAAACCACCCGATCCATGCCAGATAAAGGGACGGCAGGTTTTCAAACTCATATCAAAATAGTAACGGCGTATTTTTTGATCCCCTTGGCCTTGAATGGGCTGAAGTTGACAAACGGAGTGTAGACCCTTGATGAGACGCACACGTTTTTTATCTTCTATATACTGTCTCTTTTTATTTTTTACAAGCTTAGCACTCTCAAAATAGTATGCTCCCTCTTTCTCAAAAGGCTTCCCAAGAAGTACCCATTCATCCTGGCAATAAAAAGTGACTCTCTTTTTATTGAATTTTGGTCCATTTTCCGTGTTGACAAGGCACTGTCCATAAGTCTCAGTTACAACACCTACGGAGTCACTATTCAACCCCACACTGGCGCAACCACTGATAAGAAGGGCTATAGAACCAAAAACAACACCTCGTATCATGTACGTACTCTATCTTCTAAAGCACGTGACAACGAGAGCATATCTATGTTTTCCAGACTGACGCCCGTAGGAACACCCTGTGCAATCCGTGTAAACAAGATGTCATAATCTTCGAGTTTATCTTCAATATAAAGGATCACAGCATCATTAGCGATGGATGGAGTTAAGGCAAATACCACCTCAGTGACCCCGCTCTCTACCATATCCTGCAGATGGGTAATAGTATGTTCTTCTATGGAGTCAAGTACAAAAAAGCGTCCGTCAAAAAGACCGTTCTCTTCTATAGTCAAAATATCTTTAGCATTTTCGACCACACACAGCAGTGAATGGTTACGACCTTCATCTGAGCAGATATAACAGAGTTCATCCTCACTCATCCCACCACAAGAGTGACACTTTCTGAGTGAACCTAATGCATCTTCTATAGCGTGTGCGATCTTCAGTGCTGAAAAGTTGTCTTTCATTACCATATGGTAGGCAAGACGGGTCGCAGACTTCTGTCCTATGGTGGGTAACTCTTCTAAAGCATCGACAAGGCGGTTAAATTTTTCAAGTGAATTGTTCATTGGTCTGATTCTAGCGCAGAGTCCATGATGAAGAGGTTATATGTACT
>JALWKG010000083.1 GCA_027081565.1 Helicobacteraceae bacterium | reverse complement strand
CCAAAAACAGAAAGTCTATGTAAAGACATTTGGGTGTCGTACCAATGTTTTTGACTCACAGGTGATGATGAGTAATCTTGAAGACTTTGATATTACTGAAAATGAGTCTGAAGCAGACATTATTATTGTCAACTCATGTACAGTGACCAATGGTGCAGACGTAGGTGTTCGCGGTTATATTAACGGTGTAGAAAAAGCAGGAAAAGCTCAAGTCTACCTGACGGGTTGCGGTGCGCATACCAAAGGGGCATCTCTTTTTGACAACAAAAAGGTCTTTGGTGTCTTTGGTCAGTCAGAGAAGACCAAGATCAACGGACTGCTTAAAGAGAAAAAACGTTTTTATGAACTGGGTGACTTGAACTTTGTAGATGACACCATCGTTGAGGAGTTTGTTGGTAAGTCTCGTGCTTTTATTAAGATACAGGAGGGGTGTGACTTTAGATGTTCTTACTGTATTATCCCCTTTGTTCGGGGTGACTCGCGCTCTATGGATGAAGCTAAGATACTGGAGCAGGTAAGTACACTGGCTATCAATGGTTTTGGTGAATTCATTTTGACCGGAACCAATGTCGGTTCTTACGGACACAAAGAAGATCGCTCTTTAGCCTCACTGCTTAAAAAGATGTCTCAGATCCGTGGGGTACGACGTATCCGTCTGGGATCACTTGAACCCATACAGATATCTTCAGAGTTTGAAGAACTTTTAGATGAACCTTGGCTGGAAAAGCATCTGCATATTGCACTCCAACATACTTCGCCTACCATGTTAAAACATATGAACCGTAGAAACAAGTTTAGCAGTGACATTGCCCTGTTTCATCGTCTGAGTGAAAGAGGCTTTGCGCTTGGAACGGATTTTATTGTGGGACATCCCGGTGAGACAGAAGCACTCTGGCAAGAGGCCATGGAAAACCTAAAAAGATTACCACTGACCCATGTGCATGCTTTTAGCTACTCCAAACGAGATGGGACGCCATCTGCTACGATGAAGGGTGAAGTCAATGGTGCTGTTGCCAAGGCACGACTAAAAGAGTTGACCCAGTTGGTAGAACAGAACAATTTTGACTTTAGAAACACTCATGCCAATCTCCCTTTAGATGTTTTGATCGAGAGTGAAAAAGAGGGACAGTTCCATGGTCTTGACCAGTTTTTCAACAAGATCATTATTGATGCAGATCAGGACCTTGTGGGTAACTGGCTTCAGGTCGAGCAGTATAAAGTCTTAAAAGGTGGGAACTATGCTAAGTTCTAAACAAAACCGTCTTATTATCACTGTTTCGGCGGTCATAATTGTTCTATTGGTTGGATTTGCGCTTTTACGAGACAGCTCTGATCTGGTCTCGTTAGAGAAGATCAACACTCTTATCTCTGAAAACAAGATAGAACACATTAAGCAGTGTGATACCCATCTCTATTTTCAGACCCAAGATGGACTGTACCGCATAGCACGTTCTCAAGTCCCTGCTACCTTAATAGAACATTACCCTGTAGAGGTACATAAAGACAAGACCTACTTGGTGATCTTGGCACTTTTAGTGTTGATCTTGGGTCTTATCTCTTACACGGCACGTTACTGGATGAAGCAGCATGCGAGAGAGGAGCAGGGGATGCAAAGTTTTGGTGCATCATCTGGGCTTTCAAGCAGTAGTGAAAGTGAACTTGTAGAACCGGTAGACTCGGATGTTACTTTTGATGATATTGGTGGTATTGCAGATGTGAAACAAGAGCTTCAAGAGATCATTGATTTCTTGCGTAATGCATCACGTTTTAAAGATTTTGGTGCTCGTATGCCAAGAGGTGTTCTTCTTATAGGCCCTCCTGGTGTAGGTAAGACCATGATCGCCAAGGCTGTCGCAGCAGAAGCAGGTGTCCCTTTCTATTACCAAAGTGCGGCCTCTTTTGTACAGATCTATGTTGGTATGGGTGCCAAAAGGGTACATGAACTTTTCGCAGCAGCGAAAAACAACTCACCTTCTATTATATTTATTGACGAGATCGATGCAGTGGGTAAAGAGCGTGATGGAAACCGTTCCGACGAGCGTGAAGCAACACTCAACCAACTTTTGACTGAGATGGATGGGTTTGAAGACAGCAGTGGTGTTATTGTTGTAGCAGCGACTAACAAGATCGAAGTCTTGGACACAGCACTCTTAAGAGCAGGGCGCTTTGACCGTCGTATTTTTGTAGAACTGCCAACACCTACAGAACGTGAGGCTATTTTGAACAAGTACCTCTCTAAAGTACCCAACAGTTTAGATACACAGGAGATTGTTCACATGAGTGTTGGCTTTAATGGTGCTTCTTTAGCAACATTAGTCAATGAAGCAGCACTTTTGGCCTTGCGTGAAAAAGCGTCTAAAGTGAGTATGGAACACTTTTATGCGGTGAAAGACAAGGTAGCTTACGGTAAAAAGAAACTTGCCATTCTTTCTACGCAGCAAAAACAGTTTAGAGCCCGTTACTTGGCCGCAAAAGCGGTAGAAGCTTATCTTCATGACCTACCATTTGAGAAGGTGATGCTCTCTTCAGAGACTATAAAACCGGAACTTAGTGCACCGATGATCCAGAGTGAGATCGAAGCACGTATCATGGTCTTTCTTGCGGGAATGGTTGCGTGTGACCTTCATTTCCAAGAGCATGCTACCAATGTACAACAAGATCTGAGTGCAGCTAAAAAACTGGCCGCTGAGATGGTGGATCTTTATGCCATGGGTGAAGGTGTTACAGCAGAAGGCCAGGAGTCGGTGAGCATACTAGAAAGACTTTATGACACAACCAAACGTGAACTGACAGACCATGAGGCAGCCATCGCTGCGATAGAAGTGGTTTTGATAGAAAAAGAGTCTATCACTAAAGAAGCCATCGCAAAGATCGTGGGCTAATGCCGTTTTATCACGGTTTTGCACTCAAAGGTGAGACACACTTTTTTGAAGAGCATTTAGAGTTTGGCGCTTATGTGGTCAGTGGTTTTAGTTATGGCGCGATCAAAGCTTTTAAACATGTGCTCAACTCTAAGACACGTGTAGATAAACTCCAGCTTTTTTCACCTGCTTTTTTTCAAAATAGAAGTGATAAATACAGAAGATTACAGATAATAGGATATAAAAAAAACAGTGCACTCTATATAGAAAAGTTTTTAGAAAACTGTTTTTTACCTTATGGACAAAAAGATGTCACTTTAGGAGAACATAGTGCCGAGGCACTGGAAGAGTTGTTGCACTATGAGTGGAACACTGCAGACTTGCAAAAGGTTTTAGAGCAGGGAACAGAGATAGAGGTCTACTTGGGTGGTGATGACAAGATCAGTGATGTCCGTGCCGCCTATGACTTTTTTTTACCTTTTGCGACGGTAACGTTGTTAAAGAGAAATAACCATTTTTTACAAGGAGAAGATAGATGAGTAGTATTAAGATAGGCGTGATCACGGCATCAGACAGAGCAAGTGCAGGTATATATGAGGACATCTCAGGTGTCGCTATACAAGATACAATGAAAGCATACCTTACCAGTGAATTTGAGATAGTGTACCGCTGTATTCCAGATGAACAAACAGAGATCGAAGCCACAATGAAAGAGCTGTGTGATGATGCAGGATGTTGTCTGGTCGTTACGACAGGTGGAACAGGTCCTGCCTTGCGTGATGTCACACCTGAAGCAACAGAAAATGTATGTGAAAAGATGATGCCAGGTTTTGGCGAACTGATGCGTCAGGTCTCCCTTCAGTATGTACCAACAGCTATCTTGTCTCGACAGACAGCGGGTATACGTGGCAAATCACTCATCATTAACCTTCCTGGAAAACCAAAATCTATTAGAGAGTGTCTCGACGCTGTTTTTCCTGCCGTACCATACTGTATTGATCTTATTGAAGGGCCATACTTGGAGTGTGATGAGAGTGTTATCAAAGCTTTTAGACCAAAATCTAAATAAATAATAGTATTTAAATTGTAAATAGATGTGTTGTATATAACTAAATTTAACGTTTGTTACTGTATAGTCTCATATACTTTATAAGGATTAGTGTATATGCAGTTAGATATTATTTATCGAAGTTTTAAGTCATACGACCATCCAACAGAGTTGGTTTTGATGATGACCAAAGAGATCCAAGAAGGGGTGCTGATCGCTACCTTGATAGGTTCTGCACTCTTTGCCCTGCTTTTTAATGAGTATGTACCTTATTACATCTTATCTCTGTGGTTGATTGTACAGTTTGCTCTCTCCATATTACGTGTATATCTCTCAAGAAAACTAGAGTTGTGTACTAAAAAAAATGATCCACTTCAGGCCTCTTACTTACGTTATAGCATAATAACGACTGCACTTGGCGGTTTTATGTGGGGTGTCACCAGTTGGCTGGCGGTCATCTATGCGCCAGAGGCGTATACTTACTATCTTTTAGTCATTGTTATGGGACTAACAGCCGGCGCAACGACGACACTTGGTTCGATCTTTCATATTTATGCCGCTTTTATGTGGAGTATCTTGTTGATGTTAGCTTTATCATTTATTTACCAAGGTGATGATTCACATATGGTTATAGCTCTTATTAGTGTTATCTCGGCCATATTTTTAACGGGTGCAGGGGCTGATTACTATCTTAAAATGAGAAAGATCATTGAGCTGAGTATTGAACTTCAATCTTTTAACACTGTTTTAGAAGAGCGTGTTCAAAAAGAGGTTTCTCGTAATGTTGAAAAAGACATCCAACTTATGCATCAGTCACGTCTGGCTCAGATGGGTGAGATGATCGGTATGATCGCACACCAATGGCGTCAACCGCTACATATCATCTCTACCGCTGCAACGGACATGGATCTTAAGATCCAGTTTGGAAAGATCGATGATGCAACCTGTCTTAAAAACATAGAGACCATCAACACCTTAACCCAACACCTCTCTGGGACCATAGATGACTTCAGAGACTTTTTTAAAGTGACAAAAGAGCGGGAGTTGACCTCTGTAGACGAAGTAGTCAATGTTACCTTGCGGATTGTAAAAGAGTATGTAGAAAATAAAAAGATTATTATTACCACTGATCTTGACTGCAGTGAACAGTTTAGCTCTTATCCCAATGAACTCAAGCAGGTACTGCTTAATTTACTTAAAAATGCAGAAGATGCGCTCTTGGAAAACTGGGTCAAAGACGCTTCGATCCATATTAAAAGTTATTATGATGATGCAGGTTACTATTTTGAAGTGTGTGACAATGCAGGCGGTATAGGTGATGAAGTAATGGGAAAATTGTTTGAAGCCTACTTCACTACAAAAGAAGACTCTATGGGTACTGGACTTGGCCTCTATATGAGTAAGAAAATTATCGAAGAACACTGTGGTGGTACGCTTAGTGTCAGTAACAGAGAAGCGGGTGCCTGTTTTAAAGTAGCCTTACCGAGAGAAGGATAACACGCTGGAGCGTGTTCTTTAATCTCATGCAATCTTTTTAAGATGCTCTTATTGAAAACCTCTTTTTGATACAAAGAAATTTGTTTTTATAAACCATCTCCAACCATGATTTGTACTACTTCGCCTGCATAGACTCGACGCGTCTATATAAAATAGGCAGGATGATCAGGGTCAGAAGTGTTGAACTGATCAGTCCAAAGATGACAACGATCGCCAACGGTTTTTGGATCTCAGAACCCGGTCCTGTAGCAAAGAGCATAGGAACAAGACCAAAAGCGGCGATGAGTGCGGTCATCACAACAGGACGAAGACGACGTGCTGCCCCTTCCATAACGGCCTCTTCGAGGGAGAGGCTCTTAACCAGTTCATTAAAGTAACTGACCATCACAACACCGTTAAGGACAGCGATACCAAGCAGGGCGATAAACCCTACCGATGCCGGTACAGAAAGGTAGTTGTCTGTGATGAAGAGTCCCAACACGCCACCAGTAAGCGCCAGAGGGATCGTGGCAAAGACAGCTGCGGCCTGACGTGCAGAACCAAAGGTGAAAAAGAGGATCATGAAGATGACGGCAAGAGCGACAGGGATGACAATACTCAGACGCTCCATGGTACGCTCTTGATTCTTGAACTCTCCGCCATACTCCAGACGATA
The DNA here is from genome assembly GCA_027081565.1 of Helicobacteraceae bacterium. GTDB lineage: Bacteria > Campylobacterota > Campylobacteria > Campylobacterales > Sulfurimonadaceae > Sulfonitrofixus. Next base: position 257 of record JALWKG010000083.1, on the reverse strand, counting down.
ACCTGCAGGAAGCGTGAGCTTTTCTGCAATATGGGCTTCGACTTGAGCTACAAAAGTACTTAGGTCCGTACCGCGTACATTGGTCTGTATGGAGACAAAACGCTGTGCCTGTTCGTGCTTGATCTCTACACTGCCATCTACCCGCTCGATATGAGCAATGTTGGCAAGTGTGATACGAATGCCCTTGGGTGTGGTGATATAGATGTGCTCGAGTGGGAGGTTGTTTCTTGTGTAGTCTCCACGGATCAGGATGTCAA
>JALWKG010000082.1 GCA_027081565.1 Helicobacteraceae bacterium | reverse complement strand
ACAATGGACTTTATACCAGTTATTCAGCCTGGCTTAGAGTTAGGATACCGCTATCAACAAGTAAAACTGGATGCTGGAAGTATTGGTGTTGATGCCAGTTTTGACACTACTTTTTCTGGTGTTTATGCTGGTCTAATGGTACGTTTTTAGATCTTCACTTTATATTTTGATGGGATAGTCCCCATCTCTCTCTCACAAACTTATCAACATCTTTTCCAAATCGAACTATTTGACGTAATAATATAGATCATACTATGGTTTAAACATCGAAAACAGCTATAATTGTTGTATGAAGATCTTCATTAAAACGCTTATTATTTTTGGAACTCTACTAACCTCTTTGTATGCAGCAGAGTGGAAAGCAGAGGGTGGTGTCGGTATGTGGAACAGCAGTACTAATGGTGCGATAGAGCATTATGGCAATATTGATCTGTTAGGTGTAATCGCAACAGATATAGATATAACCGACAGTATGAGTAATCAGAGTAGTATGTTTGGCTATGCTTATGTAAATATTCAACACTCTATATCTATGGCCCCTAACATAGGGTTTGAGTATAGTCATGTTCAGGGCTTAGGAGATATTACTTATTTTGAACAATCATTATGGTTTGGAAATTCTATAACACTGCATTCTGAGACACAGTTAGCCATAACGCAGTATGACACTTTACTCTTTTACCCTGTTTTAGATAATTATCTTGGTCTAAGTCTGGATATGGGAGTGGATATAAAGTATATGTCAACACAGTACCAAGTTTCAGACCTTAATGTCGATACGCAGTCTACTGCATGGGTTCCTATGTTTTATCTTCATGGTCGTTATGAGGTTTTAGAGAGTGGTTTGAGTTTGAATTCTGATATAAAGTATATTACAGATGGCAGTTCTACACTTTATGATTTTAAGGCCAAGGTTCACTACACCCTGCCTATAGAGATGCAACTGCATCCAGGTCTAGAATTGGGGTATAGAGTACAAAGTTTTTATGTCAAAGGCGAAAATAGTCAGTTTTTAGGAGACCTGTTTTCAGGAAAGAGTGATGTAGATGTTCTGTTTGATGGTCTTTATGGCGGGCTTACTCTGCAGTTTTAGAACCTAGAGTTGTCTGTTGCATTTATAAAACGTCTGTCAATTATGGCGACTTCATTTTCAAGTGTTATACCAAAGGTCTCATGAACACGCTCTTTTGCCAACTGCATCAAAGCAATGGCTTCATCAAAACTGCCTTTTCCCAGGTTCACCATGAAGTTGGCATGTTTTTGGCTATAGGCCATATCGCCAACACGGTGACCTTTTAGCCCAACTGCTTCAATCAGTCGACCGGCATGGTCACCTTCTGGATTTTTGAAAAAGCTACCAGCACTTGGGTCGTGCGGCTGGTTGGCACGCATCTTTTTAAACATCTCGATCTTACTATGATCAAAGCCTTGTTCAAGTTCAAAGATTCCCTCAAAAGCAACCTTGTCAATATTAGTACTACGGTAACCATATTCGATCTCACCAAGAAGACGGTAACCATCTTTGAAATGGACTTTATGAAGATGGTTGAAGATCTCATACTCTTTCAAGCCGGCATTCATCTGTAGCATACCCCCTATAGTACCCGGCAGGTGTGCAACAAACTCAAAATTAGCGAGGTTGTGCTTTTTGCAAAAAGAGACAACCTTGCCCCCGGGTGTTGCTGCACCTATATGTAACTTGTTATCTATGATTTTGATGTAGTCAAATACTTTTGAGAGCTTCATAAGTGGGGGATGTTCTGGGCCGATAAGTAAGTTGTTGGCAGCACCTATTAAGTACGCATTGTCAGGGTATTCGTGGCTGTCGATCATATAGACGTCAGTAACAGGCCCCACATGTATAGAACTAAATTTTGCGAAATTGATAGTTTTATATGAACCGATAGTCTTACCTTTTTTAACTGTTACGCAGCTCAGTATACTCACGTGGTATGAGGTAATCTTCTGCTTTTATCTGGGTGTCGTAGAAACCGTGTTTAAACCCGAGTTCATAAAGTTTGTCAATAGCTTTTAGTTGCAAAGGACTTAACTCTACCGAGTCATCATTGGCATATAACTCAAGATACTTGTCTAAAGTCTTACCTTCGATACGTACAAGATTCTCTCTGACCAGGCGTTCACAAAGTTCCTCTTTTCTGTCTCTTGCGACCTTGACGGCTTCGGTCAGTGTCTCTTCGTAAGTGATTGCCTGTGTCAGTGGCAGTGAACGACGGATCGCCATACCGCCAAGTGGTAGAGGAAGCTCTTTGCCTGCAAGCTCCTGCCAGATGTCCCACATCTCGCGTTCGACTTCGAGTTCGTCTCCAAAGGTCAAGATACTTTCGTGGATAAGGACACCGGCATGGACTTGACCACTACGAACCGCCTCTTCGATCTCCAAAAAGTCCATGTAAACAGGACGCGCATCAGGGTAAGCCATACGAAAAAGCATAGCGTTAGTTGTGTATTTACCACTGAGTGCCACTTTAAAGTTTCGTTTGAGTTTGGTCTTTTTACGGCGGATAAGCTTAGGCCCATACCCTTCACCAAAGCTTACAGCAGTGCGTAATAGAGCATAGTCTTCTCTAATATGAGGATAGAGGGCAAAACTGATAGCAGAGATGTCGTAAGTCCCTTTAAGTGCTTCGACATTGAGTGTTTCAATGTCGAGAGGGATGTTGTCAAAGTCTACCCCTTCTTGGGTGACCCAGCCAAACTTAATAGCATAATACATAAAGATATCATCTGCATCCGGTGAGTGGGCAATCAACATTTTTTTCAAAAAAAAGTCCTAAAACAGGTCTGTCTCCAAACCATAAAATATGTCTAAAAGTAATCTTGATTTTAACCAAAAAGCGCTAAAATTACGCCCTATTGTGGTTTTTGGGAAAACGTATCAATTTAGTTCAGAAAATATGTCAAAATGCAATGTAAGTATAATATCTATTGCAAATAGTCATATAATATTGATAATAAATTAAAGACAGCATCAGTTGTCATGTAAGAGGATTACAAACTATGGACGCAAATAAACAAAAATCACTAGACTTGGCAATGAAGCAGATCGACAAAGCCTTTGGTAAAGGGGCGTTGATGCGTCTTGGAGACAAAGATTTTGAACCAATCGAAGCGATCAGTACCGGTTCTTTAGGGCTTGATCTAGCACTTGGTATAGGCGGCGTTCCGCAAGGTCGTGTTATTGAGATCTATGGACCAGAGAGTTCAGGTAAAACTACTTTAACACTTCAGATCACTGCTGAGTGTCAAAAAGCAGGCGGTGTTTGTGCTTTTATTGATGCGGAACATGCACTGGACGTCTTGTATGCTAAAAACCTTGGTGTGGATGTAGATAACCTCTTGGTCTCGCAACCTGATTATGGAGAGCAAGCGCTTGACATTGTTGAGACCATCGCACGTTCGGGAGCAGTAGATCTGATCGTTATTGACTCAGTTGCTGCCTTGACCCCAAAAGTCGAGCTTGAGGGTGAGATGACAGACCAGCAGGTCGGTGTTCAGGCACGTTTGATGTCCAAAGCACTTCGTAAGTTGACAGGTATCCTTCATAAGATGAACTGTACCGTCATCTTTATTAACCAGATCCGTATGAAGATCGGTATGATGGGTTATGGCTCTCCTGAGACAACAACGGGTGGTAATGCCTTGAAGTTCTACTCTTCGGTACGTATTGATATCCGTCGTATTGCGACATTGAAGCAGGCAGAAGCACCTATTGGTAACCGTACCAAGGCAAAGATTGTGAAAAACAAGGTTGCACCACCGTTCAAACAGGCAGAATTTGACATAATGTTTGGTGAAGGTATCTCTAAAGAGGGAGAACTTTGCGATTATGGTGTAAAATTAGACATCATTGATAAAAGTGGTGCATGGTTCTCTTATGGCGACATGAAACTTGGTCAGGGTCGTGAAAAAGTTAAAGAGAAATTTAAAGAGGACCCGGTACTTGCTGCAGAGATCGAAGAGAAGATCAAGCAAGCAATGGGAATTAGTTCCGTGATGGACATGGATAAAAAAGAATTAGAGGATGCAGATATATGATTTTTATAGATAACGTTAGTGCAATGGAAGTAATGGATTCACGTGGTAATCCAACAGTTAAGACAACAGTGACACTAAGTGATGGAACAACAGAAAGTGCGATCGTACCTAGTGGTGCCAGTACTGGTAAACGTGAGGCGCTTGAGCTTCGTGATGGTGGTAGCCGTTACATGGGTAAGGGTGTTCTTAAAGCTGTAGACAATGTAAACGGCGATATTGCTGATGCATTGATCGGTCTTAGCCCGTTCAACCAAGCTATTGTTGATGCAACAATGAAAGAGGTTGATGGTACGGAGAACTATGGTCATTTAGGTGCCAATGCAGTTCTTGGTGCTTCTATGGCAGTGGCACGTGCAGCAGCAGCTTCACTTAAAATGCCACTTTATCGTTATCTTGGTGGGGCAAATGCTATGGTCCTACCGACACCAATGCTAAACATCATTAATGGTGGATCTCATGCAGATAATTCGGTTGACTTTCAAGAGTATATGATCGTTCCGGTAGGTTTTGAAGACTTTGCAGAGGGACTTCGCGCTTCATCTGAAGTGTATCACAACTTAAAAGCGATTTTAAAAGCTAAAAAGCATAACACTGCTCTAGGTGATGAGGGTGGTTTTGCTCCAGACCTTAGCTCTAACGAAGAGCCTATACAAATTATTATTGAAGCCATAGAAAAAGCGGGCTATACTCCTGGTAAACAGATCGGTATTGCTTTAGATGTAGCTGCTTCTGAGATTCTTGCAGAGGGTGGTGGTTATAGACTTGAGTCTGAAAACCGCACGGTAACTTCTGCAGAATTAGTGGACTATTATGTTGACCTCTGTTCTAAGTACCCTATTGTTTCTATTGAAGATGGTCTTAACGAAGAGGATTGGGATGGCTTTAAACTGATGACAGAGAAGCTTGGCGACAAGATCCAGATTGTTGGTGATGACCTTTTTGTTACCAATGCCAACATCTTAGCAAGAGGTATCAATGAAGGTATCGCTAACTCTATATTGATTAAACCAAACCAGATCGGTTCTGTTTCTGAGACAATGTTAACAGTACGTCTTGCACAGCGTAACGGTTATACATGTGTTATGAGTCACCGCTCTGGTGAAAGTGAAGATGCGTTTATTGCAGATTTTGCTGTCGCACTTAACTGTGGTCAGATAAAGACAGGTTCAACTGCACGTGGTGAACGTACGGCAAAATACAATCGTATTCTTGAAATAGAGCAAGAACTTGTTTATGGTGAATATCTAGGGAATGTGCTTTTTAAGTAAGCACATCTAAGCTTTATGTCTGAAGAAGTCAGCCCCGCGCAAGAACCAGAACATAAAGAGGTACTCTACAGTACCCCCTCTCAAAGTGTCACAGAAAAATATCTGGGACTCTCTCTCACAAAATTTCTTTCTATCTTTGTTATTATTGTACTTCTAGGTTTTTATCTCAATATATTGCTGTTTGGTGATAACTCATTAGAGGTCCTTTTACAGCTTGAAGAGTATGAGACTTATCTTAATGATGAGATCAGTAACTACAAAAAAGAGAATGCCGCACTGCAAAAAGAGTATTTTGAGCTCAAAGAGTTAGAGCCTGAAAAATAGGTATAATAAGCCAACTCAGATGCAAAAAGGAACATAATGCGTCTTACACTATTAATACTGTTTATTTTTACGTTTATACTCTCTGCACGGGACAACCCTTTTGTTCCGGCAAATACTCAAGAAGTACAAGTGGTCCATTACAACACACCACTGCCAAATAAAGCCGAGACAAATCCCCTTAAAACAACTTCTGAAGTAGCAGCAAATGTTATTAAACCTGATTCTAAACCTAAAATACATCCTCCTAGAACGAAGAGAGTGCCAACTACTGTTACTGATAAAAAGAAGACAAAGGTAGCTGCAACTAAAGTGAACAAAGAGGTGTTTAACTTTAGTAAAGCCCGCTTTGTATTTAAAAAAAACCGAGCCTATATAGAGACTAAAGACAAAATTGCCAAGCACTTTAGTATCTCTAATCCTCCAAGTATTGTCATAGACTTTATATCACCATCAGATTTCGGTTCTAAAAGAAAAACGTTGGCAACAGCACCCTTTAGAAAGTTAGAAATTGGTGCGCATGGCGGACGCTATAGAGTTGTACTGCGTTTAGATAAACAACATAAATACAAAATTGGTCGATATAAATACGGGCGCGTAGTTAAAATAATAGAGTAATAGCATAAAGTTGAATAGAAAGATAGGGTAGAAGAGAGTTCTAATAAGGTGCAAAAAAGACGCT
>JALWKG010000081.1 GCA_027081565.1 Helicobacteraceae bacterium | reverse complement strand
GGGACGATACCAAAACGACGAATCCCCTCGATCTTCTCGCTGACAGGCTCTTCACCAATACCATTACGGATTACATCCATCACTTCATCAACACTAATGCCGTAACGTGCAAGGGCAAGGTAGTCTGGCTCTATCTTGATCTGTGCCTGACCGAGTTGGACTTCGACCTCCATCTCTTCAAGACCATCCACCCCGTTAAGTTTGGACTGGATCTCTTTAGAGATACTGTCCAGCACTTTTTGGTCATCCCCATAGATCTTGACCGCAAGTTCTGCCTTAACACCTTCAAGTAGCTCTTCGATACGCATAGCAATCGGTTGGGTAGGAATAAACTGGACATACTCGAAATGCTTTTTCAGGTCACCATTCATCTTGTCTGTGAGAGCAGGAAGATCTTCTATGCCCGGCTTTAGCGTCAGCAGCACTTCCATGTAGTTGGCCTGTGCAGTCTCGCCCTTTTCACTTCTTCCTATCATAGAGAGCACTGCTTCAACATCGTTAGGGTACTGCGCTAAGATGTACTTTTCTATCTTTGCTGCAGTCTCGGTAGAGTGTTCAAGTCCCGTTCCCGGTATAGAGATAACACGGTACATAATAGACTCTTCATTCAACTCCGGCATAAACTCACGCCCTTGAAGGGTTAAGATGTAGGCCATAATTATAAAAAGAATAGAAACACCTGCCAACAGTACTTTAGCATGGTTCAATGCATACTTTAACATCGGCGTGTAGCCCTTTTTGATATGTCTCATCACTGCATTTTCACTGGACTTTGAAGGCTTCAGAAGTAAAAATGTCAAAACAGGGACTAAGACTAAGGCCACAAGAAGTGAACCAAGCATGACAAAGACAATATTGATCGCCATAGGTCCATAAAGCTTTCCAGCCAGACCGTCAAGGCTTAGCAGCGGAATGAAAACAGCCGTAATAATAAGTACAGCAAAGGTTACCGGTGTTGCAACCTCTTTTGCCGCATCACCTATCACTTGCAATCTATCAGCCTCAGGTTCATCGTGAAGTTTTCTAAAGGAGTTCTCCACAATAACGATGGTACCATCCACGATCATTCCGACCGCAATAGCAAGACCACTCAGACTCATAAGGTTGGCACTGATGTTGTAGTAATCCATCAATAAAAAGGCGATGAGCAGAGAAAGTGGCAGTGAGATAATGACGATGAAGGCAGAACGTAGTTCAAACAAAAACAGGAACAATACAATCGCTACTAAGATGACACCGCTTAAAAGTGCAGAGGTCATGGTGTTGACCGCTTTGTGGGTGATCTCTGTTCTGTCGTAAATGGTCTTAATGACCACGCCTTTTGGTAAGGCCGCATTAACTGTCGGTACTTTTTCTAAGACACGCTCGACCACTTTAGCCGCGTTGGTAGCAGTTCTTTGAAGGACCATTCCTATAACAGCCTCTTCACCACTAATACTCACCGCACCAAAACGTGGTGCACTGCCGGCTTCGACCGTCGCCACATCTCTAATGGTGACAGACTGACCTGCACTCGACTTCACTACGGTGTTACGAATGTCGTCTAATGTTTTGTAGAGACCCGCCCCACAAATGAGGTACTGCTCACGGTTGAACTCAAGGTACTGACCCCCTGCGGCTTGGTTGCTCTTTTGAAGAGCATCCACAATATCGGCATAAGTCACACCGATGTCTTGAAGTTTTTTGGTGTCGATGAGTACGTTGTACTGCTTCTCATCACCACCCCAACCTATGACCTCTTCCACTCCAGGAACTGACTTGAAAAGAGGCGTAACGATATATTTCTGCATCTCTTTGATCTCACGAAGGGTGTACTTTCCTGTGGTATCTTTAACCTCATACCAAAAGACTTGTCCCAGACCTGTAGTATTTGGCCCCAATACAGGTTTACCCCAACCATCAGGGATATCAACACCTGTCAGGCGTTCACTCACCAGTTGGCGCAGAAAGTAGATGTCCATGTCATCTTCAAAAAAGATACTCACATAAGAGAGTCCAAAAATAGAGTTGGACATAATGAGTTTGACACCTGCCATACCCGAAACGACTGATTCTATAGGGTAAGTAATGAGTTTTTCTATGTCCTCAGCCGAGTTTCCCGGGCTTTCAGTGTAGATGACCACCTGTTTAGGTGTGATGTCAGGAAAGGCATCGACAGGGATCTCTTGATAGGCTCTAAAACCAAAGGCAGAGATAGCCAAAAACAGGACAATAACGAGGAGTTTATACTTGAGCGAAAGCTCTATAAGTGCATTTAACATACGAGCTTCCTAGTGACCGTGTTCGCCAAGTGATGACTTCAAGATCATCGACTTCACATAGTATGACTTACCACTTACATACTCTTCATTGGCCTCAAGACCTTTCACTGCGACAAAGGCCTCATCTTGGGCAACGATCTCAACAACACGCGCTTCATATGGTGCTTCGTGTTCTTCATGCTCACCATGTTCTTCTTCACCATGTGACTCTTCCTCATCATGGTCATCATCATGTTCTTCACCCTCATGAGCACCATGTTCTTTATGCTCATTTTCACCAGCTTCATCATGCTCTTCTTGTGTTGGTATAAAAACAACCCACTCATTATTATAAAAAGAGAGCGCAGACTTCTCAACAGAGACATAACTTTCTGTGGCATCAAAATAGAGAGTAGCCCCGAGGTAAGCATTGATATACGGCTCTTGTTTTTTGTCAGCCATAGCAGAGAGGACGATGATACGTTGGGTCGTTATGTCCACCTCAGGCATGATCTGCGTTACATAGGTCACGATCTTTTGTTTGGCATAATCCACCACAACTTTTTGGCCCACTTTGACCTTCTCAGCATACTCTAACGGCAGATAAGACTGTATGTAAGAGTCACTGCGCTTTACAATAGTCACAATAGGAGTCTCTTCGTTAATAACAGAGTGTAAAGGCTGTAAGATCTCTGCTACCTTACCATCACTGTGTGCAAAAAGAATGTAGTCTGCCGAGGCTTTTTTAAGTCTGTTGGTTCTAATGCCCATCGTCTTTAACTGTGACTGCAAGGCATTGATCTGTGAGCGCATTGCATCACGTTTAATACTCTGATTGTTAAGTTCTTGTTGTGAGGTCATCCCCTGATCGTATAGCTTTTTAGTGTTTTCATAGTTTTTGTTGAGTGCACGGTACTGCTCTTGCAATGAGATGTACTCTGCCGTCATCTTAGAGATCATAATAGACTCTATCAGTGCGATCTTGTCACCACGCTTGACCTTCTGTGCAGGTTTGACATAGTACTTCTCTATGTGACCGCCGACCATTGACATGATGTTCTGCTTGGCGTTAGAGAGTTGGACCACCTTGGCATTAAGCGCAACCGCTTGGCCGAACTTACGGACTTCAGCATGTTTGGTAGGGATTTCGACCGCTGTTAATATGGTGAGTAAAAGTGTTAGGGGAAGTAGTATCTTAATCATTATAATTTCCTTGTAAATAGTTTTGGATGATGGCATTACGGTCGCGTTCTATCTTGATCTTGATGAGGCATTCTTTGGTCTCGACGAGTCTGCTTTTGGCATCTTGAAGAGCAAGAAGGTTAATGTTGGCGATTTTATAACCCGACTCATACATCTTGAGCAACTCTTCTTCATCTTTTAAGATCTCTTCATCGATCTCTTGGAGTCTAGCAAGTGCTTCTGACTCAAAATCAAGACGTTTCAACTCTATACTCAATTGATTTTGAGCATTGGCATTTAACATCTCACTGCGTTGGGCTTCGAGTGTTGCTATCTGCCTCTCTTGAGTTTTGGTGTTAAAAAAAGCAAGTGGGATAGAAGCTCCAAAACGAAAGATGTCTTGGTTTGGCTCTTTTTCATACTCTCCGACCAAACGCATCCATTCAACTTTGTTAGTGTTGACCTCCGCATTAGCTAGAGCACTTTTTTGCCTATTTTCAAGTTGTAATATCTCAGGATTCTCAGCGCTGACTGACGTTTTGTACTCAAAAGTATGTTCAGTATCTAAGCTGATTTCTTCAGTAATCCCTGCATTTTTGAGCAGGTTATAGTAGTAACGTTGCTTGGTCAGTTTAAGTGTCTGAACACGTGCCACTACCATGTTTAAGTCGACCTTTGCTTGCAACATAATACCTCTAGAGACACTTCCTGCCTCATAACGGGCCTCAGAGATCTTAAAGATGTTTGAAGCAATACTCAGCTCTTCAAAAGCTAGTACCAACATCTTATTGCTCTCTACATACTTAATGTACTGTAGCGAGATATCTCGTTCAAATGCCGCGCGTGATTGAGTGTAATTGGCTTTAGAGAGTGCAACGTTTGCATCAGCCAATTCTTCTTTATTATCACCAACGCCCCAAAGACGGATAGGTTGCGCATATGATGCACGATAACCGATATCACCATCACCCACATCAGGATTAAAATAAGAAGCTTCCACCTCTAAGTTAGGATTTTCATAACGGGTTAAAGCACTACCCTCATAGGTAGACTGCTCAACTTGTAAGTAACTTGCTTTTAAAAAGGGGCTTCTTTCAACCGCACTTTGTAAAAACGCTTCAAAACTCTCAGCAGAGAGTGTTGCACTCAACAGTGCAACCATTAATAGTTGTTTCATAGGTACTCTTTTTTAATTTTTTTGTTCTAAAAAGAACTATTCTCTATAGTTTTATAAAAAAAGTAGAGAGGTATAGGTAAAAATTATATGCAAGTAATAGGGGGTTTGAGAAAGTTTTTAGGAGATTGGTAGTCGTGTCTGTTAAGTGTCGATAGCGTTGCACTAGAGAACTGTGATTGGCTTGGAAGCAGTGTCGCTTCGGGAAGCACAAAGGCTATATGAAATTCATGGTGAATATTACAAATATCATTTTTTTCATTATGGGTACTCTCTTGAGAGAACTCTTGAACATACTGACGCACTTCACAGTGATCCTCATCTAAAAAACTAATGGCGTAGGCATGCAGACTTGAAAAGCCCATAGCTATTAACAGTAGTACAGAGATGAGTTTTCTAGTTTTCATAGCCTTAGTATACCTTAAGCATCGCAACTGCCCTCAGAACAGCAGCTCTTTGTCTCTTTGACGAAGTAAGGTTTGAGTATAAAGTACCCAACAAAACCCCAAAGAACGATGGAACTAATAATCGCGATAAAGCTTACCTCTTCGTCCATATGTACGAGAGACTGAGGGTTAATATCTGAGAGGCTAAAGACATAGTCCAATCCCAGACCAAAGACAATACTCCCGATGATAATACTGCCAAGGTAGATGTAAAGAGAACGTGTCCCAAGCATCTGCTTAACCACACCTATAGTCACCGTGTTGGTCGCAGGCCCTGCACTTAAAAAGACAAAGGCAGCACCGGCACTTACACCTGAAAGCATCAAACCAGCGGCAATTGGTAGAGAAGCGGTGGCACAGACGTACATCGGCACCGCGATAATAATGACAATAAGATAAGAGAGCCAAGAGTACTCGATAAGTAGAGCACTTAAGTTCTCAGGTATTGCTACCGTGATCAAAGCACCTAAAAGTAGACCCCAGAATAGAGGCTTGGCAATGTCACCTAACAAAGTCACAAATGCATACTTTAACGCCTTCATCATAGAGAAGCCACTTTTTACATCACTGTCACAATCTCCGGAAGTACAACAACTGCTTGTCTCTTCCTCTTTTAGAGCTTGTGGCGCGACACCAGAACTTGCGGTCGAAGAGAAGTTTGGTTTTGTAGCCGCTGTTGCAGAAAAGGAAGGTTTTGGTTTCTCAACTTCCACCTCTTCTTTGTCAAAGATGTTAGTTAAAACACCAGCAACCATAGCGATGATCATAGAGGTAAATACACGATAGAGCGTAAAGATCCAGCCGAACATACCATAGGTTGCTAAAATGGAATCGACGCCGGTAATCGGTGTGGAGATTAAAAACGAGAGCGTTGCACCCTTGGAAGCCCCACTCTTTTTTATACTTGTCGCCAGAGGGATGACACCACAAGAACAGACAGGAAGGGGAATACCAAAGATGGTCGATTTTATCACCGATGAGACACTCTCTTTTCCAAGATGTTTGGTGACCAGACTCTCAGGTACTGTCTCATGTAAGATCCCTGCAAAGAGAAGTCCAAACAAGATGTACGGAGCCATCGCGTTTGAGAGGTCAAAAAGGGCAAGGGCAAACTGTGTTAGGAATTCCATAGTAATTATTTACCGCACTTTCCTGCGCCACATTTCATCTGAGACTTAGATGACTTGCCTTCGCCACATTTACCGCCACCACATTTCATACCTTTGCCTTTACCTTTTTTCATCCCTTGGTTTTTCATGTCGCACATCTTACCGTCCATTGATTTGCCCCATGACGCTTTAAAGTTGTCAAATAACCAAGTAGATACTAAAGTACGATCCTCTTTTGTCATCCCTTTACCAATAGGAGGCATGGTACCAAAACGCTTATAGGCCATTGGCATACAGTAACCCTTTTTCTGAGACGGGTTTTGGATGTAGTCATCTACAAAGACAATGAATTTTGCACGATCATTGTCCATCATCTTTTTAAGACGCATGGAGACCATCGGCATTGGAGGCGCTTTCATGGCACTCTTTTTCATCTTCTCCATCATCGAGGCTTTCATGGCTTGTTTCTCTTGCGGAGTAGCACTTTGCATCTTCTCATGCATGGCAGATTTCTCCGCCTTAGACATCATCCCCTGCATCGCATGGCATGAGGCACAGTTTGTTTTATAAACATCTTCACCCGTTGTGGCGAACAGCGTAACACCTGCAAATAGCAAGTTCAATAGTACTTTTTTCATTGTTGGTCCTTCAAGTTTCATATGCTATACTCATATAACATATTTGATATATAACAGTATTGTTATATAAATTGACTTAGGGATGACTGAGATGGATGAACTAGTATTACTTTCAAAAGCGATGGGCGATCTGAACCGCTTAAATACCGTTGCTCTTATACAGCGCGAGAAAGAACTTTGTGTCTGTGAGATCTGTGACACTCTTGAACTTTCCCAGCCTCTGGTCTCGCGACATCTCAAACAACTAAAAAACGCAAAGGTTCTTGACAGTCACAAGGAAGGAAAGTGGATGAGGTACAGTATTGTTGCTTCACCATCAGATGTTTTAGCGGCCTATCTGAAGAGTTTGGAAAAAGAGGCAGAGGCTCTAAACCCTGTCTGTTCGTGCAGTATGAGGTAATCAACTAGTTTTATTGATCTAGTTATTGGGGTTATAAAAAATACATGTTCAAGAAAAAGGAATTTATCCTTCTTTCCCTTTTTTTAAAAAATCTTCTTTCAACAATTTCTTGATAATCCCATTCTCTTTAACGGTGATCTTTTCTTCAGGTTTAATAGCCCGCAAGATATGATGAACTTCGTTAACTGTAATACCATAAGGATCTTTCTTCTCCACTTTGACACCACCCTTCTCAAGTATGTGTACCATGTCAATATTTCTTCTTCCATGTTGTAAGAAATAGATCAGTCCAAGTTCACCTGTATGCTCTTTCTCTATAGCCACAACCACCTTCTTGGGCACATCACGTGTGACTTCTGGTGCGATCTTTTTAAAGTCTTCTGCTTCCATATAGCCAATATAGAACTTGGTAATAAGGTCGATCTTACGCATCACATCAGGCTTGTTCAAAAAACGGATATCAAGTGCCATGTTTTTGTAACTACGTGAGCGTTTCATCAGCCAGGTCAAGGTGTTGTAGTACTTGAATGGTCTGATTTTCAAAGCATCGGTACCAACAACACGCTTGTCTGTAACACGCTGATATGGCTTGCGTTTTTCACGGTTTTGATCACTTAACCAGCTCAAGATATCATGAGCAAAGAAAGGTTTCGTAATCCATACTGTACAGAAGTCCTGCAGCTGCTTCGTTCCTGTCACCCCCTCGTTGAGGATCAAGAGTGCTTTGACCTTATACTGAGGAAAGATCGTTTCCAGTAATGCTTTTTTCTTGCGTAAACGGCGCTTCAGGTTAGTAACTGACTTGGTCAGCGTCATCTCAACCATATAAAGAGTGTTATCTTTGGTGATGAAGAGCGCATCAAACTCACCGATCTCATTACGGTTGGTGCGGTAGACGATCTGGCCTTTGGCGTTGACCGAGAGTGTATTGGACTGTGACTCAGTTTTAGGCGCATTGGGGCCTTTTGAGATGAACTTTACAATGTCATCTTGAGTCACCGACCAGCGCAGTAAGCGCTCGTAGATAAAGTTTTCAAAAGCTTCACCTTCAAAAGAGCGGTATGAGCTTATGTATTGTGGTTCATCTTCTGCCATCCCTTTTTTCTGTAGAGAGAGAAGATGTTTTATACCATAGGTATAGTAGAGAAGGTTGTCTTGTATATCTTTTTTTTCGAGATTGTAGATCTCATCTGGCATTTTGAACATAGGAGTCTCCTAGAGGTAGTAACACTACCTTTTTTAACTCAAGCAAACACGCAATGACAAGATGTGTTTTGCTAAGCTGACTAATAGTACAGATTTATAACTGAAAGCTTGATGTTTCCTTTACTTTTCTACTAAAAATGCCATAATATCACTATGAATACAGAAAAACAGACCCCCTATAACTATGAAAAAGCACAACAAGAGGCAACAGAGTGGTTTAACAACTATTACAAAGAGGCCTCCAAAGAGCTCAGCAACGTCGCTTGGGCCAAAGGTGAAGTCAACCCTTTTTTACAAGAGTATTTGGACACATTTAGTGGAACACCCGCCAAGGCGATCGTGATCGGTTCTGGCTTGGGTGATGATGCCTTTGCTCTTTATGTCGCAGGATTTGACGTTACCGCTATAGATGTCTCCGAAGAGGCTACTGCTTGGGCAAAAGAGCGCTTTGATGGTGCAGAGATAGATTTTAGAGTAGCAGACCTCTTTGACCTTCCCTCAGATCTGCTTGGATCATTTGACTTTGTTTTTGAAGCTTTTACCATACAGTCTCTGCCTTTAGCACTCAGAGACAGAACCATAACAGCCATAACCTCTTTGATGAAGCCAGATGCTAAGGTCTTAGCCGTTTGTAATGCAAAACAGGACCATGAGCATTTTGATGGACCACCTTGGCCCCTGACTTTTAACGAGTTACGTCTTTTCACCATGAAGGAGTGTAGAGAGTTGGAATTTAGTATTTTTGAAAATGAGTCTTCTCTCTCCTCACTCAAAGTACGTGCACTGTTTCAAAAGGAGGCCTAAACTATGATCTATTACAGCTATGAAAAGTTTGTTACTGATGTCAAGTCTTTAGTCAAACTCACTTCTGCCTACCACCCTGACACCCTCATCGCTATAGCACGCGGAGGACTGACACTTGGACATGCCTACGCTTCTGCCACAGACAATCGCCAACTCATGAGCATCAACTCCATCCTTTATGAGGGAGACCAGCGTGGTAAAAGCTGTGAGATCTTTAACGTTCCCGAACTTAAAGATGCTAAAAAGGTCTTACTCCTCGATGACATCGTTGACAGTGGTCAGACCATTAAAGAGGTACTGGAGCATCTGCAGGGATGTTTTCCGGAGGTAGAGTTCAAGATCGCTTCGATCTACTACAAAAAAACAGCTGTCATACAACCCCACTTTGCACTCCATGAAGCCAATGACTGGATAGAGTTTTTTTGGGAAAAAGATTTTTTAGCGGATTAGAGAAAAGTTAATATTAGATACTATTAAACTTAACTTTACTGTTTTCGCTATTAAAAATGATCAAAATGACCTCTGTGCAAAAACATCTGACAAGGTCTATATATTAGTAGTATAAGCCCTAATATAGGGATATAACAAAGCTTTGTTATAATGTCATTCCTAAGGAAATTTTGATGCAAATAGATAACAATACAAACATAATCAACGGACTATTTATGATCCCCGATGAGGGAAGTTTTTTAAAAAAGCTGATCTTGGCACGACCAACGATCTTTAACCCGGATGTGCTTCTGGCCTTTAAGGTCTTGCAAGAGGCCTATCCCTCTTTAGAGATCATCCAAAAAGAGCACTACTTTGCACTGATACTTCCTACAACTTCACCCGGTCTCACACTTGAAGCGATGTTGATCACTACAGAAGAAGATGGTCTACGCTACTTTAGTATTTACCACCGTTTGCATTTTGACCAAAATATATACCCTGGTATGAACATCATTGAGGCAGATGCTTTTTTACGTATGGCTGCTGTTGTGACCAATGTTCCTATCAATGATCGCATAGAGGGACTGGCATCTCTTCTAAACTACCAGATCAAAGAAGCGTTAAACATTGAGATCACCATGTTAACACTTGCAGATGCCAACCCAAAAGTAGTAGAAGAGAACATCCTTCCCTACGTTATGAACGCCATCTCCCGCTTTATGTTAGCAAATACCCTGGATGATGCTCAATACGTCTCACCTATGGGTGCTAACGAGCTCAGTGCCCTCATAGCACGCTGGTGTGACCTGCCACTACTCACGGCGGCTACAGGTGTTGACAAGTTAGAGAACTATAGTGATGACATCATCAAGGTAGAACAGGCATTCATACCTCAGTTTGCTTCGTCAACTACGTGTTTGATGTTTCTTTACTTGGAACAGAAGACCGCTAATGCCTTGATGGATGAAGGCGGCTTTGCGAAAGTTAAGGAGTTTTTAGTAGATAAAGCGGCACTTTATAAGCTTGAGAGTGTTGTGGGTACTGGAGATACACTTGGGACTTTTCAGCAGTTGGATGATGCGGTTGAAGAGACAGAAGTAGACTTTAGTATTTTTGATCCAAATGTTTCGGAGTAATTAGCTTTTTATCATTTTGATATTTTATATTTTTTTGTTTAGCCCTTTTAATTTATTGACAGCTTATATATAGTTTTCTATACACCCTCACTGTTTGCACGACTCAGCATTTCGAGTAAAAAAGAGAAAGGGTAGCAAGATAAAGTTTTTTACTTCTAGATATAGGAAATTAAGAAACTCGTGGATTCTTGCCTGAGCAAAAATGACATTAAATATCATATCCCTATTTACAAGAACATACTAAATAATATCAATAAAAATTCTACTTATGATTCTCAACAGTTGGAGGTACAATATCTCCACTCGCCTGCAGGCTCAAAGCTTCAGGAAAGTTTTTATAATGCTCACGAACAGCATCAGCCAAACGCTGCTTAACATCGTCGTCAACCAAGATCTTGTCACCCATGCCTAAAGCAGCCAAAAGTGCATCCACCAACTTATCTTGAGGTGACGCTACCAATGGTCTCCATGACGCTAAAAGAGACTTACTGACATATCTCGGGATTGAACCTAAAATACCAATATCATTTTGGTTGTGAACTAAGAGGCCTGAGGTCGTACCACGGTCTAAAGTCAAGACTTGAAAAAGATAGAGCGTATGGTACTCTAACTGCTTTTGCAATGCCGCTTCTGTCGGTTGTGTTACATTTTCTAAAGCTTCAAAGACGATAGCACAATAGACATCGATCATCATCGTCCCAAAACGCTGAGCATAGGCCATATCCGCTTCAGCATCACCACTGTTAAAGTTCTCTAGGTAAAAGTGAGAGACCCCACGATGACGTCCAAGTGCAGGAATGTTGAAGTAACGATCACCCTGAGCAACACCCTCTTCAAAATATGTACCTGCCGCCTCTTTCAAGACAACATTGAAACGGTTGGTAGCCTCTTCATCTTCTATCGCAGGATTTAGATCTGCCATAAGACGCCAGTACCCTTTGCCATCGCGCATCTCTGTCCAACTAATATGCATGTGAATAGAAGGTACTTCAGGATGCATAGGATGGATAATAGTCGAGATGGCCGTTGCTGAACCTAACTTCTTGGTTTTGTCATCATCATAATGGACCTGAGAGACATTGACAGAAGCACGGTTAAAGAGACCATCATCAGTAGCCACGTAGCGAACACCGCCACCATGTTTACCAGCGTCTCTGCCCCATGACACCGCTTCAAAGTGCTTAGAAGCACCAAAGACCTTACTTAACTCATCTAACTGTTCTACAAAATGGTGTTGTAAAAATCCCACTACACGGTTGGCTTCTTGTGCACTTTTTGACTTTGCTGGAGTACGTTTCATCTATGATCCTTCATATCGGTTTCGTTTGGTCTGCTTAAGTTTTTTAGGCTTTTCAGAATATCTCTTTTTCTTTTCAGGTTTTGGTGTATGTTTACGGGCTTTAGCCGCTTTTCTACGGTCTCTCTGGTTATGCTGTTCGCCACGGTCAGGAATACGTTCATCAAAAACATATCCTTCTGTTTTGATCTCTTCCATCTTTAGACCGATAAGTTTCTCGATCTCAAACAAATAAGCCACGTCATAAGCAGAGACCAAAGAGATGGCCAGACCTTTTTTACCCGCACGTCCAGTACGTCCTATGCGGTGAACATAATCTTCAGGAACACTCGGCAGTTCATAGTTAATGACATAATCCATATCTTTGATATCAAGACCACGACCTGCGACATCTGTAGCTACGAGTACTCTAAATTTACCCTCTTTAAACTGTTTCAATGCTTTAGTGCGTTTGGCCTGAGTAATATCACCATGAATCGCTGTGGCAGGAAGTCCTGCCGCACTTAACTCTTTAGCGATATTGTCTGTGCCATCCTTGGTACGGGTAAAGACAAGGACCTGCTTGAAGTTTTGAGAACCTATCATGTATGAGAGCAAGTCTATCTTCATGTCAGAATTTACAAAATGTACTTTCTGCTCTATAGTCTCAGCTGTTTTGTTTTGACGCGCGATTTCGATGATCTTAGGCTTGCGTAGAAGTGACTTTCCAAGGTTTACGACCTTAGGTGTAAAGGTCGCAGAGAACATAAAAGTCTGTCGCCCTTTAGGCATCACCTCTCCGATGGCACGGATCTCGTTTATAAAGCCCATGTCTAACATTCTGTCTGCTTCATCGAGGACAAAAAAGTTAATATTATCTAATTTTAAGTTACCCTCTTTTATATGTTCAACAAGCCTGCCTGGTGTAGCGACAACGATATCTACACCCTTCTCTAGACGCTCTTTTTCGGCACTTATCTTTTTACCGCCATAAAGGTTGACTGACTTGAAAGGAAGGTTCTTTCCATAAGCCACAACACTCTCACCAACCTGCATCGCCAACTCTCTTGTTGGTACCAAGATCAGTCCACGAAGCAGATGCTTGTCTGCATTTTTTTTGTCCTGAGACAGACGTTGTAACATAGGTAAGACAAAAGCTGCTGTTTTACCTGTTCCGGTCTGTGCACTGACTAAAAGGTCTTTTTTATCCAAAGCAACCGGAATCGCTTTTTCTTGAACAGGTGTAGGGGTCTCATAACCCTCTGCTTTTACAGCATCCAAAATATAATTGTTTAATCCTAATGATTCAAAGTGCATACATTATCCTTTTAATAACAAAATTATAGCCAAACAGAGAGCTAACCATTAAATCGTTATAATCACGATATCTTACACAATTAGGTCTGTTGATGATTGGTTATTACCTTTTTCTTGTTGTCGAAAAATTTTTGATGATTTTGCCCCACTCTTGGCGTAAAAATCTATTTATAGCATTGGCCAGACTGGCCTACAGATTAGATAAAGAGCATCGTCTTATCGTGGCACAGAACCTGAAATTCATCTATGGCAACAGTATCTCTCCAGAACGTATCGAAGAGATCACCCGATATAATTACAAGAATCTTCTACTGAACCTTCTTTTTACTATAGAGAGACAACATATGTCACTTGAACAACTCAGAAGTATTTTGGAAATCAAAGGTCTTGAGAAGGTCCAACAGTTGCAAGAACAAGGACGTCCTGTTATCTTTGTAGCAGCACACTATGGGCAGTGGGAGATCGGTGCTAGTTCTGTCAGCGCCTTTGTCACCCCTGTTTCAGCGATTTATAAAACAATGAGTAATCCATACTTCGAAAAGTATCTTGTAGATTCTCGTGCGCGTTTTCGAATGAACAACATCCCCCATCATGGTGCGCTTAAACCTCTATTAAAGGTACTTCGAAACAAGGGTGCTGTTGCCCTTCTTGCAGATTCCAGTGTCAAAAAGAGAGATGGTGTTATAGTCGATTTTTTAAATAAACCAACACTTTTGGTCACTACCCCAGCGGCCTTAGCCCGTAAGTTTGATGCAGCGATCATTCCTGTCAGTGCCCATACAACTGACCATGAATATTTTGAAATAACACTTCATGATGAGATCACTTTTGAAAGAAGTGACAGTGAAACAGAAGATATCAAACAGATCACACAGTCCATAGCAGACTGGACTTCTAAACTGATCAACGATGATCCTAGACTTTGGTTCTGGTTACATAGACGTTGGAAAAAGAATTATCCAGAGATATATGAGAAATAGCAGTTTGTTTTAAAATTGTTTATACAAAGCTTCTACAATCTAAACAGCTTAAGAACCACAAGGATCTATTATGAAACAGATTGTATTATCACTGCTATTGTTGCTCGGGGCACTTAGTACCCAGGCAGATCAACTAAAACTTAAGGAACTCCCTATCGAATACAACACACTAACCCCTGAAGAAGAGTATGTCATCTTGCAAAAAGGTACAGAACGTCCCTTCGGTGAGAACTATGAAGAGTTTCAGTCACAAGGTGCTGGAACATATGTTTGTCGCCAATGTAATGCCCCTCTCTACTCTACAGACTCTAAATTTGACTCACACTGTGGATGGCCAAGTTTTGACGATGAGATCGACGGTGCTGTAAAACGTATCCCTGATGCTGACGGACGTCGCATAGAGATCGTATGTAATAACTGTGGCGGTCACCTCGGTCACGTATTTTTAGGAGAAGGTATGACCGCTAAAAACACGCGTCACTGTGTTAACTATACCTCTATAAAGTTTATTCCTAATAAATAAAACTTTAGCATCTGGTATTGGCAAACTTTAAACTCATGGACTTCTGCTCGCGCAGGAGTGATGATAGATTTGGACCTGACAATATTTCCAGATCATTTTTCCAAAGTAACAGTAACCTTTTAGTTATACTTCCACTATGACAAAAGATTCCCTATTACAAAACATTAATCCAAGAGATACCATCGACCTTATAGCCAAACACTTCCCTTCAATCCTGGACGGAGAGGTCCAAGAGTCATGTCTAGAAGAGGTCTATGATGTTATCGCCATCAATACACCCCAACCTGAGAACTTCGCTCTGCTAACAAATGATCAAAAAGCACAACATGAGATCGATGTAGATATGTTACTCATCACAATAGACTGTAAAGATATAGGAAAGTATATTTTTAAAGAAGAGATAGATAAAGTATATTTTTGGACAAAAGTGCCAAAATCTGAAAAAAGCGAAGCAATTTTTCAAAAAATCTTCTAATATATAAATGTACATTTGAAAGTTATTATGAAGTGGTGTAAAAAACTTCTTTCTCTCACGACAGTAAGTTTAGTACAGATTGTGCAAAACATCTAACCGACAGCGTACACTTGTACGCCGAGAGTTAGATTTTTGTGCAAGGTGTGCTGAAATTAATGATCGTGGGTAGCTGCATATTCTGGGGTACAGAAGATGCCGCAGTGACACTTACCCTCTTCAGGGATCTCTTTCTCAATAGCCGGAGGACATGGACAGGTACGGTCGTCTGCACTCACATGCTTTCCATCTTCATCTTCTAAGACCATAAAACATGGACAAAAGCGCTTGCCGTAAAGCATCTTATGACGTGCAAGCCCCATAATAACACCTTCATTTACATCTTCGTTAGGGTTATAGACCCATCCAAACTGCTTGTTTACCTTGTCAGTAAACTTTTTTGTTTTCTCTAATGTTACAAGAAACTCATCTGAACTCATGTCTAATTTTTGCATGTCGATCCTTTTGGGTATACGCCACCAACTAAACATCTGGGATCGAACGTAGATGTTTAGTTGGTGGCGTAATGTTACTCTTATTATAGAGGTATCTCTCTTAAAGGGTTAATCTTTTGACAAAGAGTTAAAGTATCTTAAAGTTATGTACCATTTTTAAACGGTTAACTTGTTAAAATACCTAAAAAATTGGACAAATCATGCACGAAGAACAACTATTTGAGATGGTAAACAAAGCAGTCTTACATGCTAAAGAGGCGCTTGAAGAGCAGCAAGAATTTCAACCTTTTGCCATGATGTTATACAGAAACGGCTATGTCGATCAAGAAGAGAGCCCAGAGAGTTCACACGAAGAACAATATGATATGTTACTTGCAAAAATGCGCAGTGCGATACAAGATGCGCCCAAGATAACAGGTGTGGCTATCGTCGCTCCTGTAAGTATCCCTGGACAGTATAAGGCCCCTGTTGAGAGTGGTATAAGGATCCATCTTGAAGAGCGTCATAAAAGTGATGACAAAATCGGAGGAAGGTTTCTCTATGTACCTTACCAACTTTACAAGCAGAGTGGTTCTGAAAAGGTGGAGGTGCATCTTTATGACCCTATTGCGGTAGGGATACCACAAGAGATCTTTACTAAAGAACAATAGTATAGTTTTTAAAGACTGAACTTTCTAGCTTAAACGCATCTTATAGTCTTCATACCCAAACTCTTTGACAACCTCCACCTCGCCATCTTTGTGTACCAAGACGAGTGAAGGGAGTTTGACCCCATTGAAGGTAGTGTTTTTGACAAAGGTATAATGGATTTGGTCTTCAAAAATTACTTTATCACCTATATCCAGTGGTTTGTCAAAAGAGTAATCTCCCATGATATCACCTGCCAAGCAGGTGTTACCACCTAGTCTATAAGTGTACTCTTTTTCACCTGCTTTGGATGCACCTCTTACCTCTACTCTATAGGGCATGGCTAAAGTGTCTGGCATATGTGCTTCAGCGGAGGTGTCTAAGATGGCGAGGGCCATACCATTATGCATGACCTCAAGTACTGTAGAGACCAATTCCCCTGTCTCCCAACCTACTGCCTCACCAGGCTCAAGATAGACTTCGATGTTGTTGTGACGTTTTTTAAAAGCTTTTATCACCTTAATGAGACCTTCTACATCATAATCTTTACGAGTAATATGGTGACCTCCACCAAAGTTAATATACTTCATCTTATCAATAAACGCACCAAATTTCTCTTCAAAAGCAAATAGAACGTCCTCTAAAGCATCTACATTTTGTTCACACAGGGCATGAAAATTCAAACCATCGAGTTGATCCAACAAGCTCTCATCAAAATTGATCCTGGTCGTACCTAAACGGCTATAGAGACCACAAGGGTTATAGAGGTCCACTGGTGAAGCGGAGAACTCAGGATTAACTCTTAATGATACGGAGATGCTGGGGTTAATATTTTTCATCTTCTTGGCAAAACGTTTGAGTTGGCTTGGTGTGTTGAAAACAACATACTCAGAGATACGGGCAATATCCTCGATCTCTTCTTCTTTAAAGGCAGGGGCATAAGTGTGGACCTCACCTCTCATCTTCTCATCTGCCAAACGTGCTTCATGCAGACCACTCGCCGTTGCTCCATCAAGATATTGACCAACCAGATCAAAGGTAGACCACATGGCAAAGCCTTTCAAGGCTAAAATAACCTTCGCCCCACTCTCTTTTTTAACATGGGCTAAAAGCTTCAAATTATTTTCTAAACGCTCTATATGACAGACATATGCCGGTGATGGCAACTCTTGGTAATTTAACATTCTCTCACTTTTTTGTTATCATAACAGTGTATTAATACTAGAACCATCTTTTTATCTGTGGTTTTAGACAATATTTTAGCAAAACCTATACAAAAAGTGAGTGAAATGAAACAGACAATTTTGGCCATAATGGCTTTTTTATTTCTTATTAGTATTTACGCTGTCTATCTTGGCGTTAAAGATTCAATGCAACCACAGGAAGCACCGCATAAGGTAGCACTCGAAAGTGCAACGCCAGTTAAACCAAAGCCCCTTCCTCTAAAACCGAAGGTCACACCTAAGAAAAAAGTCTACAAAGCTCCCGTTTCTACACCAGAGTCTAAACGTCAATTTTTAAAAAACACTATTGCTGCGATCACTAAAGTCAAAAAACGTTTAGATGCTCAATTTGACATGGTCTATGCACTGAGTCTCAAAGAGAAGCTGACCCCGCAAGAAGAGGCAACCTTAGAAAAACTAAAAAAGAAGTACAAGGTCAAAGGTATTCCCTGTCTGTTGAAACGTCTGCACACACACCCTATCAGTATTGTGATCGCTCAGGCAGCACTTGAGACCGGTTGGGGAAGTTCACGTTTTTACAGAGAAGCCAATAACATCTTTGGTATCTGGTCATTTAATAAAGATGAACCACGTATAGCCGCAGGAGTCAAACGGGAAGGAGTCAGAACCATCTATGTTAAAAAGTATAAAAATCTTGAAGAGTCTATAGAAGGTTATTACAACATGATGGCCAAAGGTCGTGCTTATAAGCAGTTTAGGAAAGCACGCCTTAAAACAGACAATCCTTTTGAGATCATCCCTTTTCTTGACCACTACTCAGAGTTGCGCCACGAATATGTCAAGCGTCTTTACTTCGTGATTAAAAGTAACAAGTTCTATCTGTTGGATGATCCACAGTACCTGCCACCAGGATGGACAAACATCAAGCCTGCTGATCCCAAGTATCTTCTTCATAAAAAGCCAAAACCTGCAGCAAAAGTGGCTGATAAATGTAAAAAAGATGATAACGTATCACTCTTGCAAAAGGCCAGTGATGCTAACAGTTCACACGTTGAAGATATTAAACTCATTAAAGCGTCTGAACCTATTAAAGATAAAAACAGTTCTAAAGACAAAAATGCTACCACTCTTCCATAAGATGTCAACAAAACGACATCTCATTAAAGTATTATAAATCTAGAACCTTCCAAGGAAGTCCTTGTGCGTTAAGTTCTGCCATAAATGGATCAGGATCAAACTGTTCCATGTTGTAAACACCGTCCGCCTTCCACTTACCCTCAAGCATCAACTTCGCACCGATCATCGCAGGTACTCCTGTTGTGTATGAGACAGCTTGTGACTGTACTTCTTCAAAACATTTTTCATGATCACTTACCTGATAAATATAGATCTTTTTAGGCTGACCATTTTTAATACCCTCAGCTACAATACCAATATTTGTTTTACCTTTAGTACGCGGTCCTAGGGAAGCAGGGTCTGGTAACAAGGTCTTTAAAAACTCTATCGGCACAATCTCTTGACCTTGATGCATGACAGGTTTTATACCCAGCATACCCACATTTTCTAACGCCTTCATATGCATTAAGTAACTCTCACCAAAGGTCATAAAAAAACGTATACGTTTAAGACCCTTGATATGTTGCACCAGAGACTCCATCTCTTCGTGATAGAGCAGATAAGAGTCTTTAGGTCCGACTTCGGGATAGTCCCACACCATCTTGATCTCCATAGGGTCTGTCTCGATCCACTTGTCCTCTTCCCAGTAACGCCCTTTAGCACTTACTTCACGTAGATTGATCTCTGGGTTGAAGTTGGTTGCAAAAGGATATCCATGGTCTCCAGCATTACAGTCTAGGATATCTATAGTATGGATCTCATCAAAATAGTGTTTTTGTGCATAAGCACAAAAAACATTGGTCACACCAGGATCAAAACCACTGCCAAGAAGAGACATCAGACCGGCCTCTTTAAAAGCTTCATTTTTGGCCCATTGTAACTTATACTCAAATTTTGCTTCATCAGGATGTTCATAGTTAGCAGTGTCTAGGTAATCCACCCCTGCTTCCAAACAAGCATCCATTATAGTCAGGTCTTGATAAGGCAAAGCGACGTTTATAACTACATCAGCCCCCACCTTTTTTATTAACGCAGCTGTCTGTACTGTATCATCAGCATCGACCTGTGCGATCTCTATGGCACCCTCAGGCAGCTGTTTTTGAATCTTTTCACAACTCTCTATACGGCGACTGGCTAAAACGATCTTAGAGAAAGTCTCTTTGTTTAAAACACACTTATGAGTGACCACGCCACCCACACCACCGGCACCTATGATTAATACTGTTGACATCTGTACTCCTTTAAAATGATTGACCTAGCGAGAGGTGGATACTATAATAATTTTGCTGCTCTTTAGGATTATGTGCTGCACCTATGGCTAAATAAAATGGCCCTATCAAAGTATCTGCAGCAATGTAACCACTTCCAGAAGTGATAATATCGTTTGAAGTAAGTTCAGCATCTCCATAAAGTATCCCACCTCGTTCAATACTAGCACCTGCAAAGACAGGCATCCCCAAAGATCCAAAAAAGTTATCTTCAGTCAATCTATATCTGTAAAGTAGTGAGCTAAAGGCCATATTGTTACCGGTCAAGGCATTGCTAGGAAGCCCAGAGAGATTAAAAAGTCCACCTAAAGTGTAGAAACTGTTAAAGTCTTGTGAATTGGAGAAACCACCTTCTGCACCATGAGTATCTATACTAAAAGTTGAACCTACTCTAATATGTGGTTCTATCGTGCTTTTTCCAAAACTGAAAGCACCCGTATACTCAAAGAAATATTGGTTGTAAGTTAATGGCTTTTTTCCTGAATATTGGTCACTATAGTGATAACGCATATTCACATGATGTCCTGTTGTTGGAAAAAAAGCATGATCCATATTGTCAAATTGGAAGTTTAAACCCAAATCATAGACATTTGCATTAGATGCCCTACTGTTATATTTATATACTTTACTACCATTGCTGTCTGATGTATATGATAATATATTAGTAGATGGATTAACATGACGCAGGTCTCCTATTAATTCTACTCTTAAATCATTATTGATATTTACACCAAAGCCAAGGACCCCACCATAGTCTCGTGCTTGTAAAGTAAAAGTTTTGTCTAATGGAACTTCTATATTATTTATATCCAATATCTGAGGTGTTACATAGACCTTTTTATTTCTATAGTAGACAGCTGGGCGTACATAAAAGTAACCATAGGGATCAATTGGTTGATAAAGTTCTGTTAAAAGTAAGTTCTCTTGACCAAAAGAGACCCGAGTCCTCCACTCACCAGCATAAGAGTTCAAACCAAACTGTATGTATTCAAGTTTCACAAGATAGTCGCTATGGCCATCAAAGTTGTCTTCAAAGCCAACAGCAAACTTGATCTGTCCATTAACATCCCAACTTGGTGTTGTCATGATGACCAACACATTTTCACCACTAACTCTCTTGATCTCATAAGTAACATCATCAAAGATCATCATGTTATAAATGTCCATTAGATCTTCGTTTAAAGTCTCCATATCGATAGGTTCCCCTACCTTGGCATGGATCTTGTGACGTATGGCATCATTGTTGATATAAGTTGGGTTTTGGATCTCGATTTTGTCAATGACGGGTGCTTCATATTTTGTTACTTGTGGACGGTTGGCAAGATACTCATAGTAGTCAGACTCATAAAGGCTTAAATGTGATAGCTCTTTATTATAAGCACCTTCTGCTGTTTTGTAACCAATGGCAATGATCTCAGGATATTTGTCAGCATCTAAAGGCGTATACCCTTGCAGATTCGGAGTCAAAAGGGTCTCATTACTGTCTACTGTCATAGTAGAGATCGTCTGCTCTACATTTTTACGCATCAGGATGTTAATAAGTTGACTCATCACAGCGATATAGTTGTCAAACTTGGCATGCTCATCATAAGGGGTAGAGATGTCCACCACAACGATATAATCGACATGCATCTCATCACGCATCACATCAAGAGGAAGATTGTCTGCAACACCACCATCAACCAGGACTTCTCCATTAAGAGTAATAGGATCAAATCCACCGGGTATCGCTATCGAAGCGTAGATAGACTCTGCCAGACTTCCATCACGTAAAATGACTGTTGCACCATCTTCAAGACGACTGGCTACTGAGCGAAAAGGGATACGCAGTTCGTCAAAACTTTTGACACTACTGACATTTATGGTCTTTTGTTCCAAAAACTGTAACATCGTCTGACGTTTGAAGAGTCCTGTACCAAGAACCACTTCATTGTCACTGTTAATCCCTACTTTAGCATGCCCAGGGAAGGCACGTTGCAGTTTTTTACGACGGTATGGGATCTCTTTACGATCATAATCCACAGTGATGACCTTACTCCAATCCATAGTAGTCAACATACGCTCTATCTCAGACGAACTCATACCAGAAGCGTAAAGGCCTCCAATAAAAGAACCCATACTGGTCCCGACGATAGCATCTATGGGAATATGATGTTTTTCAAAAGCCTTGATAACACCAAGATGGGCACCACCACGGGCGCCACCACCACTTAGGACAATACCAATCCTTGGTCGTTTATAGTCTTTATCATGATCAGCACGTTTGTTGGCACCTGCATTAAGACCCGACATCATTGAAGCATTTTTATTACCATTAGTGTTTAATTTCAGGTTCTCAAAACCATCAACTTCCGCATCATCCTTCGTCTCACCTTTCTGTGAAAATGGATTAAGACCACTTGCCTTGCTTTTAGGGATTAGAGGTAAAGCATTGAGTCTCTTGTCATCTACTTTATAGCTTGAAACATCTGCCCTCAACATAGGGGTCATTACCAAAAGTGTCAGTGGTATAAACAAATGTTTGTTCACGATCTATACTAATCCAAATGCTATAGATAAAGTTGCCAACCAGATAGCAGCCAAGGTCACTAGAGATAAAAAGACTATAGCTGCACCTGCATCTTTCGCCTGCTTTGCCAAAATATGATAATCTTGAGTCACTAAGTCAACCACACGCTCTATAGCGCTGTTGATCACCTCTGCTAAAACAGGAATAATAAGTGAAATACTCAAAATGAACTTATACCCTATCTCAATAGGTAAAAACCAAGAGACAGCAGTTCCCAGGACAAATAGCAAGATCTGCCACTTAAACGAGGCCTCATGTTTGGTGATATCTACCAGCCCTTCTAAGGCATAGACTGTGTTTTTAAACAGATTGTGTTTTGGTTTATTGTGCATAGTACTCTTCTTTTAGTTTTTCTATAATAGTCTGTAACTCTGCGGCCGGTGTACTCAAAGGAACCGGATCACCATAGATCACGGTTACTTTTCTACGCCACAGAGAGCGTTTTTCGACAAAATGTTTTTTAGAACG
>JALWKG010000080.1 GCA_027081565.1 Helicobacteraceae bacterium | reverse complement strand
CTATTGCATATGCTTCATGCTTTATATCTGCAAACTTCTCAGAAAGAGATTCATCTATCGTACCATTTACATTTAAGATAATGACAGCTCTCGTTTTTTGAATCAACTCTTCCATACTAGAATTTTGATCTTCTATACTGGCTTCTTTTACAAACGTTCCTGCTAACACAATCTTGTCATTTGGCAATACTGCTATATCATTAATACGTGCTATCATATAATCTGCAAAAGGGTTAAATGATTCATCAAGAGTTCCAATCAAATCTAATTTTGCAATACTATGTACATATTTTTCATTATATGAGCCAAATGCACCTGCTATAAAGATATTTGTATCTGTTTTAATTATCTTATAAACAGAACCTTCAACACTTGCATTAAAATCATCATCAATAGCGCCAGATGAAGTCAATCTGATAATATTGTCTTTTTTAACACCATTTACAAATGCAAATTTTCCTCCAATATAGAGACTATTGGCCACATTACAAATACTGTATATTTTAACTTTACTCTTATTAGCATCTGTATTCAGTGCACTGCTTTGTTTTATATCTGTAGCATTAGATGAAAACGTTGGAATATCAAAAAACAGATGTTTGGAACTTTTAGAAATCATAGGATCCCTATTCGAGATTGAGGTAAAAGTTAGCCCATTATCTCCTCCAAATAAAATAGTACTCCCGTCATTTATAGAAGCCGAAGTATAAATGTTTTCACTAGCTGATAATTGCGTAATTTGTGCTACATCTACTGTTCTCCCACTATCCTCTTGTATGTTCTTTGTATTCGAGTTATTTAAACAACCATTCAAAAACAGTGTGCTAAGTATCAGCACTGCTCCCATTATTGTATTTCTATCCATTAAGGCTCCTTTAAAATAGAATCCTACCTTATTAATTATTAATTATTAATTATTGTTTATAAAAATTAATTTAAAGTTTATATGTTCTAAAAAGTTTCACTTATTGTTAGCATCAGTGTAAATAAAAATAAATATGCTCTTAACTCAAAGTTCTAACACCTTTATAAACGTCATTATTGCACTATAGAGATCCAAGAAGATTTTGTAAAGATGTTAGCGGAGTATGTGCTACTTTAGGCATACACTTATATAAACATTCTTCCTTAAAGATGTGATGCGATTTTGAAAAAATATAAAAATGTTAAGTACTGTAAACAAAAAATATTCAATTAATGGCATTAGAGATGCCCTTTAATGTGTATCTTTTAATAATGGATCTTTTGGGAATAGTAAGAAGAATACTTCATATTTATAGTTCTATGGTAAAATTATGAAGTATAATTCATCTTAAGAGAATAAAAATGACACTAACAGATCTCAGTCAAAACATCAAACAACTCCGAAAAGAGAAAGCTTGGTCACAAGCTGACTTGGAGAACTATTCGGGCATTACCAAACGCACCATCAGTAAAATAGAAAATGGCTTTATAGATGAAGTCGGGATCAAAAAAGTAGAGACGATATTGGGCCTTTTAGGGATGGAGTTTTGCTTGCGTGAAAAAGGCCGTCCTAAGACCTTAGCGGAGTTACAAGATGAGCGATAGATCACTCCAGGTCTATGTCAACAAGAGTGAGAACGGTATTTTGGATTTTGAAGATGATCAGTACGTCTTTAACTATCTACCTGCCAGCAGTGCTGTAGTCTCATTGACTATGCCGATAAGAAAAGCAAGCTGGAACTCTAAGACACTACATCCTGTCTTTCAGATGAACATGCCAGAAGGTGCACTTAAAGAGGTCATCAAAAACCATTTTTCAAAAATAGAGAAGATGGATGATCTTAACTTCTTAAGGCTTATTGGTCCATACATGCTTGGACGTGTAAAGTTTAACAAGATCATAGAAGATGAAGAGGCCTTGGTACTCGAAGATATCTTAACCACCTCGACTGCCAACCTTTTTGAAGAGTTGATGCAGCGCTTTTCCATACGTTCCGGTGTCTCTGGAGTTCAGCCGAAACTGCTGCTCAGTGCACAGAACAAAAACACTATGAAGTTTGAACATTACATCGTCAAGTCATGGGAAAAAGAGTATCCCGAGCTGGCACTAAACGAATACTTCTGCATGAGAGCCTTGCAGTATGCAGGCTTGGAGACGCCTGACTTTTACCTTAGTGATGATCGCTCTATGTTTATCATGAAACGTTTTGATGTTCAAGAAGATAGCCAGTACCTTGGGTTTGAAGATATGTGTGTTCTGACTGCAAGAGGTACAGACGATAAATATGAAGGAAGCTATGAAGAGATCGTCCGTGTCATCAAAGATGTCATACCGCCTCAAAAGAGAAAAGAGGCACTCAGAATATTTTTTAAAGCTCTCGTCATGAACCATCTGCTTCAAAATGGAGATGGACACCTTAAAAACTATGGTGTTCTCTATGAAAACGATTTTGAAGATGCACGACTTTCACCTATATATGACGTCATCACAACAACCGTCTACATCAAAAAAGATATACCGGCACTAAAGATGAGTGGTGCCAAACTGTGGTGGAAAGAGAAGAGCTATAAACTCTTTGCCAAACAGAGTTGTGGCTTGAGTACCCGTGAGTACACCGAAATAGTAGACACATGTACACAAGCTATTGAGAAAGTATCAGACGAGGTAAAAGCATATAGAGCAGAGCATCTTGAAGTGTCTGAGTTTTTAACAGAGCTTGAAAGCTGTTGGAAGAGAAGCTTCTAAGATAAATAATCAAAAATGAATTCAAAAAAGGTCTGAAAGAGATACACTTACATAAGCATTAAGCATTCTCTCTCTTAATCTACTTTCAAACTTATTAAGTCACTTCACTGTAAACTAAGCGTCAAAATAGTGAATTGTAGTATCAGTAGATATTAAACTTAACTATTTCAGAACTAGGGTAAAACATGGAAACTATAGACAGCGTATGTACATATTGTGGGGTGGGATGCGATATTGCTGCTCATGTTGAAGATAACAAGATCGTTAAGATCTTTGCCCATCCTGATGGGGTTGTTTCTCAGGGTAAGCTCTGTATAAAAGGGAAGTATGGATATGACTTTGTGGATGCAGATGACCGTCTGCGCATACCACGTATCCGTAAAAGCTTTTTAGAAAAAAACCCTGCCATTAAAGAGGCAGTAGCCTCTTCTTTAGTTGATTTCGACGAGACTTGGTATGAGACTGATGTTGATGCTGCCACGACGGCGTGTGCGATGAAGATGAAAGAGACACAAAAGAATTATGGTCGTAAGTCCATCTGTTCTATTGGTGGGGCGAGAACCTCTTGTGAGAGCTCTTATCTTTTCCAGAAATTTACACGTCATACACTAGACTCTCCTCATGTTGACAACTGTGCACGTGTCTGTCACTCGCCATCACTTTCGGGGATGCGTGTGACCATAGGTGAGGGTGCTGCTACCAATCCTTATAATGACATCTACAACTGTGAGTTTATGATCGTCATTGGTTCCAATACAACAGAGGCACACCCTATCATCGCGAACCGTATTATCGATGTGTCACGAGAGCATGATAACCTCGCCGTGTTTGATGTTAGAGAGATCAAACTGCACCGTTTCTCTAAATACAAGGCGATTATGCCGCATGAAGCGAACCTTTTGACACTTAATATGCTGGCTTATGTCATTATCGATGAAGAGTTATATGATGACAGTTTTGTGGCTGACCGAACAACAGGATTTTTAGACTTTAAAGCTAAGATCATGAACGATCCTTATGCCAATCCTGATTATTATAAAGATATTGAGGGGTATGAGTACCTCTCTAAGATGATTCGTAAAGTAGCGCGTGAGTATGCTCTTAAAAAGTCGATGATCTTTTGGGGACTGGGTATTACTGAACATATAGATGGCAGCTATGCAGTTATGGCGATGGTGCATTTGGCGTTGATGACAGGTAACATCGGTAAGCCGGGTGCAGGTCTTATGCCGCTTCGTGGACAGAACAATGTTCAAGGAACGTGTGACATGGGAATGCTTCCTTACTATGATCCTGACTATCAGACACCAAAAGAGGTGGGTCTTATGACACCGCAGCTCGTGGATGAGATGTTAGAAGACAGAGTGAAAGTTGTTCTGAACATTGGTGAAGACTTGACCCATATTCATCCAAACCTTAACAAGATCGATCGTGCCTTTGAAAAACTTGACATGATCTTTGTACAAGAGCTGTTTATGACAGATATCGCCAATCGTGCAGACATCGTGGTAGGGGTCAAATCAGCGTATGAAAAGACCGGTGTTTATGTCAATGCGATGCGTCGTCTACACCTTTCACAACCACTGGTCAAATCTGATCTTCCTGATGACTGGGAAATTTTACAGATGCTTGACAACAAAATGGGTGGAGACTATAACTATGCTTCGTCTAAAGAGGTCTGGGAAGAGGTCCAAAAAGTGGCCTACAGACGTTTTAGCGGTGCCGATTATCACAGACTTGAAAAACACCGTAAACGTGGACTTCAATGGCCTGTTCACACAGAAGATACTCCGATACTTCACCAACTTGACTTCCGTACAGATGATGGCCTGGGTCACTTTAAGTACAACCAGTACAAACTTCGCGGGATGATCAAAGAGATCATGGAGAAGAAGCTGACGGGTTATCACCTCTCTACGGGTAGAACATTGGCACACTATAACAATGCAGCGCAGACATCACGTAGTGAAAACTTGATGAAGCGTTATGATGAAGATATCTTACTTGTGTGTGAAGCGGATGCAGCAGACTTTACAAGTGAGCAGGTAATCCTTAGAAGTGAGTTTGGTGAGACGACACCGCTAACGATCAAGATCACTGACAAAGTACAGCCAAAAACACTCTTTTCGACCTTCCATCATGCCAAATCTAAAATCAATGCACTTTTTGGTGATGCTCGTGATGAAGTCATCTTGACGGCAGCCTTCAAGACGATAAAAGTCGAAGTGATACCTGTTGTATCATAAGATGAGCAGAGCAGTTGGAGACATTGGAGAGCAACGCGCAGTAGAGTATTTGCAGGGGCAGGGGTTTACTCTGGTAGACCGTAATGTCTCCAGCCGCTTTGGCGAGATTGACATTATCGCAATGAAAAATGAGGTCTTGCACTTTATAGAGGTGAAAAGTTCTTATAGCTATGAGATAGCAGTTCAAAATATTACCCCTGCAAAGATGAAGAAGTTTCTACGAACTGTTGATGTCTATATGAAAAAGCATCAACTGGATATTACGTACTGTATAGATGCTGTGATTGTCACTGATGATGAGGTGACACTTCTGGAAAACATTACCCTTTAACTGTTATAAACCTTGTGGTAATCTTAAGAAAATAAAATAGTTTTAGCAAAGATTGATTGCAATTTTTAAATAAGATAAAATTTCTCCGATTTATATCTAAAAGTAACACTTAAATGGTTATAACAAGCAGTAACAGAGAATAAATGAACTATTTACTGCTGAACAGATATAATAATATTTATAATTTCAAAAAAAGAGGTAATTCCTATGGCTAAATATATTGAAGCAACAGCAGCAGATTTCGACGCAACAGTAGCAGAAGGCGTAACAATGGTAGACTTTTGGGCACCATGGTGTGGACCTTGTCGTATGATCGCTCCTGTAGTTGAAGAACTAGCAGAAGAGTTTGACGGTAAAGCTAAGATCGTTAAAGTTAACACTGACGAAGAGCAAGACATCGCAGTTAAGTACGGTGTGCGTTCTATTCCTACTATCATCTTCTTTAAAGATGGTCAGCAGGTAGATACTATGGTAGGTGCAGCTTCTAAAGATGCATTTGCAGCAAAAATCAACTCTTTCCTTTAGAAAGTTCCAGCTTCGGTGCGATTTGCACCGGAGTTCACCTCTCCACGCACAGCAGTGCGCTACCGGGTTCACATCCAGCACAACTCACACCAAATCTGAAACTTTCTAATCATTTACTAATATAATTCTTTTTTCTCAGATGCGCTTCGCTATCTTTTCATAATTGATTCTCCATTACTCAAACCTTTCTCCAAACTTATTAATCATATTTACAAAGAGACTCTTTAGTAGTAAATGGGTATTATTTTAGTAATTTTAAGATCTCTATTTTCAAGGATATAACTATGTTAGATTGTGCAA
Source organism: Helicobacteraceae bacterium (assembly GCA_027081565.1). Lineage (GTDB taxonomy): Bacteria > Campylobacterota > Campylobacteria > Campylobacterales > Sulfurimonadaceae > Sulfonitrofixus. The sequence goes on along the minus strand of JALWKG010000080.1, from coordinate 294 downwards.
TTATTGGTGGTGGGCCTGCGGGTCTTACGGCGGGTCTTTATACGACGCGTGGTGGTTTAGCAAATGTTACGATGTTTGAAAAAGGGATGCCTGGTGGACAGATTACTAACAGTTCTGAGATAGAGAACTATCCTGGTGTCACGGGTGAGATCACGGGAATGGACTTGATGATGCCATGGCCTGAACAGTGTCAACGTTTTGGGCTTAAGCATGATATGTCTGAAGTGACCAATGTGGCACATAATGAAGATGGTACCTTTACGATTACAAAAGAAAACGGTGACACCATAGATG
>JALWKG010000079.1 GCA_027081565.1 Helicobacteraceae bacterium | reverse complement strand
TTCTGCTCAACAGGTCACTTTAGTAGACAAAACCAGTCATGAGCCTCTTGTTAATGCTCAATTTATACAAAACCATAAAGTAACCATGAGTGATGTGAAAGGTGTGGTTGATTTTGATGCTACTAAAACTAAAAGCATCCATGTAAAAGCCTATGGCTATCGTCCTTTTTCCTGGGATGTCAACAGTTCTGAAAAAACGTTAGAGATAGAACCTGTCAAAGTCAAAGCACTTTATCTCTCTTTTTGGGGTGCATCTCCTAAGAGTAAGACCTATAAAAATGCTATGAACCTTATAGATACGACAGAAGCCAATGCCTTGGTCATTGATGTCAAAAGTGAACAAGGTATGATGTCTTATAAAACTAATGTAAAAGCTGCCAGCGCTATGGATGCGCACTACAACCGGACCATAAAAGACATAGACTCCTACATGAAGTCTCTTAAAGAAAAACATATTTATACCATCGCGCGTGTTGTCTGTTTTAAAGATGAATTAAGTGCTAAAAACCATCCAGATCGTGCTGTTTTGAATCCTGATGGTACTTTGTGGCGTAATGCAGCCAAGATGGCCTGGGTAGACCCTTTTAATTCTGATGCCCAAGACTACATCATCTCGATTGCGGTTGATGCAGCTCAAAAGGGTTTTGATGAGATCAACTTCGACTATGTACGTTTTCCTGCTAAGGCACATCTGGTCTTCTCTCAAGAGAACAACCAAGAAAACCGTCTAAAGGCTATTGGTCACTTTATTAATAAAGCCTCTCATCGTTTGCGACCGTATGGTACATTTTTATCAGTAGACACTTATGGTTATGTGGCATGGGACACCAAGTCAGATACCAATATTGGTCACAAAACTGAAGTTTTAGAAAAACATGCAGACTATATATCTCCGATGCTTTACCCTTCAGGTTTTAACAGTGGTGTTTTAGGGATCAAAGACCCTGCTCAAGAGCCTTACCGTATTGTCAAGGCGACACTGCTAAAGATGGAAGAGACAGTAGAACCAGTACGTTTGCGTCCTTGGCTGCAGTACTTCAAAGACTATGCATTTTCCCGTAAGCACTACAATGACTTCGAGGTCAAAGAGCAGATCCGCGCAGCAGATGACACAAACTGCAGCGGTTGGCTGCTCTGGAATCCATCGAGCCGTTACAACCGCGGTGGTCTTATAAAAAACTAAGTCGCTACGACAGGTTTATGAGATTAGCTTAAGATCTCTTCAATAGTAATGTAATCACCTACCCTGCCTGTCATCTGTTCAACATCGGTATTGACAGGAAGTGTCTTTTTACCTGGTCTCCAGCCTGCAGGACAGACCTCTCCGGTTTCAGTCGCATGCTGCCAAGCTTCTACCTGTCTTAAAAACTCATTTACATTTCTACCGACTGATGGCGCTTGCACTTCTTGCGCTACCACTACACCATCTGGATTTATAAGAAATCTTCCACGTAAAGCAACACCTTCATCTTCAAGAAGTACACCAAAAGCACGACTTACTTCTTTCGTACCATCTGCACCAATAGTAAGTTTTAAATCTTTTAAAAGTGGTTCTGTCTCTACAAATCTTTTGTGAGAGAATTTTGAATCAGTTGAAGCTGCTAGTATTTCAACACCCATTGCCTGAAATTCATCGTATTTTGCATTCATAGCTGCTAGTTCAGTTGGGCATACAAAAGTAAAATCTCCAGGATAAAAACATACTACATGCCATTTCCCTTTATAATCTTCACTATTTACTGTTATATAATGACCTGTTTTAGCGTCATACGCTTCCATTGAAAACTCTGGTGCTTTTCGCATTACTAAGGTTGAACTCATATTACTTTCCTTTTTTGTAGTTGTTGTTTGGGTCTCATTTTCTGAGACAACTTCTTTTTTTGCTTGAACGGGAGTATCACATGCCATATTCAATCCTTATGTAAATGATATGCAAAAATTATAGTACTTTATAGATAATATTTAGTAAATAATAAAGTTTATTGTTTGAGTAGATAAAATTAAGGATTGTTTTACAGCAGTTGTATGAGATCTTAAACTTTAAAGATGCCCTTTAGAGTACCTCTAATGAATAGAGAATTTATACATAAACTGTAAAAACAGCTTAGAAGCATTGTTCTGTGCAATGTCATTTTTGGTAATAAAGTCTCCGGCATTAAGATACGCTCCGATAGCCAGAAGGTCCAACGACTTGGTTGCAGGGTATTTGATGATCATGTCATATTCATCACCAATATGGGTGTAACTGTTGCCCGGTTTGTTCTTGTAACCGAAAAAGTACCATTTGTCATTAGCATTGGCGAGGTTGAAGTGGTGGTACTCAAACTGCATCTTCAACTTGGGCAGAGGTAAGACAGAGAACTTAGCCTGTATGTCGTGCATATTTGCCCAGACCATGACATCCATTCGTCCATAATGCAGACCGTCATTGGCACCAAAGGGTGCGGAAAAGGTTTTTACTTTGTTGTCGTTAGGATCATCATCACCTGAGGCATAGACATAGCCTACCGTAAAGGTCGGTTCGTATTTGTTGGCAACTCTGTAACCACCTTTGGCGACATAAGCATAGGCATCTACAACAGCGTCACCATAACTTCCCACCTGCTTGACTACAGTCGCATCGAAGATGAGTCCGGGAGTCAGGTCATACATACGGGCACCGCCATAGTAGTAGTTTAGTTCCGGTTTGTCTTCATGATAAAGGTTGTTGCGCCATGCAGCAAAGGGTTCTAACTTGACACTGCCGAGTTCAAGGTGTGAGTAGAGACCAAAACCTTGATAACAATGGTTTTCGATAAGACTGAAGTCATCCGGTGCTTTAACACGGGTCTGACCGTACCAGACATCTACAAAGTTTTTGTCATGTTTGTAAGAGAGGTGTCCGGCGTCCCAGAGCCAACCCATGGTGTTACCCCATTTTCCTGGTCCGAAGATGCGTCTGTCACCATAGCCAAGCTGCTGACGTCCGAGTGTAAAGGTAAGATCTTTATGAAAAAAGTCATGTCGTCTGAGATAGGTCTCAAAAAGCTCGAAATGGTCGTCGTAATAGCTCATAGTGTATTCGTCAGGTGTTCCCGGATTTTTAACAAAATCGTTGGCATCGAGAGACGATCCCCATGATCGTGAGTCATACATGTAAGCTTTGAACTCCCAGTTCTCGGTTGGAAGGTAGCTGACTCCGGCAATGATTTGCTGTAAGTAGATGGTGTCATCAGACTCCCCTCTTACTTGGCCTTTGGCATCGACAGATGCATCACCGTATGCGACTTTATTAATACCGCTGTAGATGTCAAAACGTCCACGATAGTGACCGCTAAAATAAAACTTGGAGTCTGAGTGCTGTTCAAGGGCAGGAGGTACAGCGATGGGATGTTCTGCGCCTGCATCGATCTCTTCTTCTGTGATCTCAGCGTTTTGAGAGGCACTCAATGAGAGTGAGGTAAGCAGCAGTGAGAAAAGTACTTTGTTCATCTGGTTCCTGCTCCCTTTGTTCTTTAGTAGTGTTCTTTAATGGCTCGCTGCGAATGCTTTTTCCAGCATTGGCATGAACTTTTTGACACCTTTGCCACCCATAAGGGTCTCGATAGACTTACTACCATCACTTTTAAGAAAGTGAAAGACAGGTGTGACATTGACTTGAAGGTCTTTAGGGGCATCGTTTTTATGGATGTCCAGATAGACAGCGACAAAGTTTTTGTTCAAATAGTCAATGACCTGAGCATTGGTAAAGACATTGTCTTTCATGTACTGACATGCACCACAGCCCGGCTTGTTCATAAAGAGCATCATCGGTTTGTTGTTTGTCTTGGCTGATTCACTAGCCTTGGTGTAAGAGTGGAACCAGTTTACATTGGCAGCAGAGAGACTCAGTGTTACGAAAAGCAGTAATAAGATCTTTTTCATCATCTACTCCTTAACCGCAAGATGGCACGTTGCCAGAGTCTGAACCGTATTCATAGAGGAAACCTTTTAGATGTGGTGCGTACTTTTTGAGTTTTTTACCGTTGGCATACTTCTCACCTTTGGTACCTTTGTGCCATGCTTTGAAGCCGGCATTGTCATTGGCAAAAGCAGCGGCCCATTCGTCCTGAGTCTTCATTGCAGCACCCTTGGTACCGTTTCCATGGCATTTTTTACATTGCTTGAGGTAGGCCTTCTGTCCTTTTTTTATATCTGCCTGTGCCACGGTCATTGTACCGAGCAGAGCAATAGAGAGAAGTAGTGTTGAAGTTTTCATATGTAACATCCTTATTCCGATATGGAATTAATTTAGCTATTTTGCTAAATAGTGTTCGTATGGTATGCTATGAAATCTTAAAAGAAAGTTAATTGTTTAAATTGCTAAATAGGTTTGATTTATAAATATTAAGTTTAAAAAAGTACCCACCGATTGGCAGGATCAAAAGGATAGTTAGAGATAGTTGATGTTATTTTGTATTGTCGTACTGGTAGACAACCCCTGCTTCAAACTCATCTGTCAGTGTAGTGAAACATTCTGCGATCTCTTTCATAGTTGCGATATTGGGTTCGATGTAGATTTTGTTCTTGACCTTTTTCATGGTAATGATCTTGGCATCTTTCAACTCTTTTAGGTGACGGGAGATCGTTGGCAAAGCAAAATCAAAATGATCAGCGATACTTGAGACACAGGTTGCTTGGGCAATGATGTCATCTTTAGGCTGGCTATTGTCTATAGAACATGCATAACCGCCTGTAAATATATTTTTGAAAATTTTAAATCTAGTTTCATTCCCCAGTGCTTTAAAAATCTTGACCTTATCATCCATATCTAACATGAACATATCCTCTTTTATATTTTGAAAAGTATAGCGTATCTCTACCTATTTAGTAATTTAGACAATTAACAATAGATTAAGAAAAAAGAATATAGACTTCATAATCTATTTAGCTAATAAGCTAAATATAAAGGAATTAGGAATGAATGTACAAAAAATAGCGCTAGTAATACTTTTGGGAGTGAGTGTCAGTATGCCACTTATGGCAGGAGATGCAGTGAGTAAAGCACTTGTTGCAAAAGCAAAAAAAGAGATCAAAGCGGTCACACCACAGGCACTTAAAAAGAAGATAGACAACGAAGATGATGTCATCATGCTGGACATCAGAGAGCCTTACATGCGTGTAGAAGGCAACATCGAAGGAATGGAGAACGTGGAGATACCACGTGGTCTTTTGGAGTTTAATGCGGGTGCTGAAATGAAAGATAAAAATGCTTACATTGTTGTCTACTGTCGTTCAGGCAAAGGGGCAGTACTTGCTGCTAAAATGATGCGTGATGATCTACATTACAAGAACGTCACCTACCTAAAAGGCGGGATCAACGGTTGGTTGGAAGCTGGATATGGTATTTTTAACAACTTCGGTGAGATGCGTTTAGCAGAGTAGCAGACAATTAAAATAGAAGGATAAGAGATGCAGCTTATTTACACACACAGATCAAGTACTCCAGCTTTAGAGATCGAAAAACGAATTGAAGATGATGCAAAAGCATTTGGTCTTATGTTGAAAAAACATTTTCCTTTTTCAGAAAACTTACCTATGAATGGTTTTGAGATCAAAGAACATGCCTCTGTATTTGAGTTATGTAAAGGCAGTGTTGCTGCAAAACTGCTCAACACACAACCAGAACTCAATATATTGATGCCGTGTCGCATCAGTATCTATCAGAAAGAACATGAGGTATTTATAGCAACACCTAATCTTGAAGTCCAATTAGACATGTTTGAGTGCGATGTCTCTTTGAAAAAGGATATTTTAGAGCTCTATCAAGAGATCGTTACAATGATAAACAAGTATTAGTACTGGTGTGCAGAGAGCACTATGATCATGTGACACCTGGAGAGAGTATACAAAAGCAGGTCATGTTTGTCATGTCACCTAAATAAAGCGAAATGTCTTTTGTAGAGCTTGTTTAAGGCCCATATGCTTAGAAAGTAGTGCTATAATTGCATATATCTACAAAAGGTCAAACCATGACATTACAAGAACGATATAAAAGACTCAAAGAACATCTTTCCGAAGAGAACCCTCTTCTACTCGACATCATCGACAACTATGTTGCTTTGGACAAGATCGCCCACAAGCGCGGTCTTTTGGATGCGGATGAGAGTTACACCAGTCATATTTCGTGGTGGCCTCTTGTCTCAGTCTTGGGAACATTTTCTGCCGGTAAGTCGACTTTTATCAATGACTATATTGGACAAAAAGTGCAGACAAGCGGCAACCAGGCCGTCGATGACAAGTTTACGGCGCTGTGTTACGGTAAAAGTCCGGACCCTGTCACCCTGCCCGGTATGGCACTCGATGCTGATCCGCGTTTTCCTTTCTACAATGTCAGTGAAGAGGTCAACAACGTCCAACAGGGTGAAGGCGACCGTGTCAACCAGTA
>JALWKG010000078.1 GCA_027081565.1 Helicobacteraceae bacterium | reverse complement strand
AAGACATCAAAGTCGCCGGCACGAAGTCCACGTATTATTTGGTTACGTTCGATGACATCGATGTCTGAGTGCATGTACTGTATCTTTACACCAAGGTCTGCCATATATTTTGTAAGTCCCTCCGCCATTTTTTTGGTCAAAACAGTGACTAAGACTCGGTCTCCTTTGGCCACTGTCTTCACAATCTCATCATGTAAGTCTTCAACTTGGTTTTCAGAGTCTTTAATGGTGATCGGTGGGTCAAGAAGTCCGGTAGGACGTATGATCTGGTCAGCTTTGGCAGCTGAGATCTCTAACTCATAAGGTGCAGGGGTTGCGGAAACAAAAAGGTAATGTGGTGCTTTGTTTATAAATTCGTCAAGCTGCAGTGGTCTGTTGTCTAAGGCACTTGGCAGTCTAAACCCATAATCGACTAAGACCTCTTTACGGCTGCGATCTCCTGCATACATGCCTCTAAACTGTGGAAGAGAGACGTGAGACTCATCTACAATGATCATGTACTTGTCATGATGCAGATCAAAGTAGTCTAAAAGTGTATAAGGCGCCTCTCCCGGTTTTTTTCCTGTAAATAGTCGTGAGTAGTTCTCAACTCCTTTACACATTCCCGTAGTCTCTAGCATCTCCAAGTCGAACTCTGTACGCTGTTTTAGACGTTGTGCTTCTACGATACGGTTCTCTTTTAGATAGTAGTCCAGACGTTCATCCAACTCCTCTTCTATACGTTTTACAGCAACCGAGAGCTTCTCTTGTCCTACAGTAAATTGGCTGGTAGCGTAGATGGTAAACTTTTTATGATCTTCAAGCTTTTTGTTGGAGATGACTTCAAAAGAGTAGATCGCCTCAACTTCATCTCCAAAAAACTCTACGCGAACAGCTTCATCTTGCATATAGGGCGGATAGATGTCTATAACATCTCCACTCACGCGAACATGGCCGCTATCAAAGTAAGTATCATTACGTGCATACCCCATATCGATGAGTCGTAATAAAAGTTTCTTCTGGTTGATCTCATCGCCGATAGCAATGGCCTGCACCATTTTTTCATACTCTTCAGGATCTCCCAGACCGTAGTTGGCAGAGACAGAAGCGATGACAATGACATCATCATAAGAGAGCAGGTTAGCGGTAGCAGAGAGGCGCATACGCTCCAATTCATCATTAATAGCACTGTCTTTTTCTATAAAAAGGTCTTGACGGGGGATGTAAGCCTCAGGCTGATAGTAGTCATAGTAACTAATGAAGTACTCAACATGGTTGTTGGGAAAAAAGCCTTTGAACTCAGAGTAGAGCTGAGCAGCAAGGGTCTTGTTATGGGTCATGATGATGGTTGGCATCTTAGTCGCCTCAATGGTCTTAGCCATCGTATAGGTTTTACCCGAACCCGTCACACCCTCAAGTGTCTGATAGCGGTTCCCCTTCAAGATGCTCTCTGTAAGGGTCTTGATTGCGGTAGGTTGGTCACCTGCCGGCTCATACTCTGTTTTAACTGTAAACTCTGCCAATTTCCTGCCTTTTAACACTTCTATATAGTAAAAAAAACTAATTTGAAATTATAGCTTATATGCTATTTCTAATGTGAGAATTTGGCAAAAAAATGCTTAAGTCCGCTATTTTTTAATAAGTTAGAAATGTTTTTAGACTCTTGACCTTCGATGATCTTTGGTGCGTATATAGATATTAAAGCAATAGCAACAGCCTTTTAATATTATTCAATATACCCTTGTGCTAGAATCTTTTTACAAATTAATATGAACGAGAATACATGCACGAGTCGACAACTATGGAAAAATTGGGTCAAAAAGTAGGCCAACTGTTACGTAACTTTGATGAGATGCGTATGGAAAATGCACAACTTAAAGAGAGTTTGGAACGTTTAGAGTTAGACAACAGCGCTAAAGAGGCAACATTATCTCAGATGCAGGATGAACTGCAAGAGAAAGATCGTGAGATCGAAGAGATCGTTAACAAGATCGAAAGCATCCTTGGTTAGAGGTTAAGAGTATGGATAAAAAATTAATGGTGATGTGTTGTGGCTAAGAAGGTCTCTCTCACTGTTAATGGCAGCCGTTTTAATATAGAACTTGACGATGCCTTTGCCAATTTTCTTACCAAACAGATGCAAGCAGACTTTAACACCGATGGTAACAATGATGCGAAAACACTGCTTTATGCCTATGTCAGGCGTAACTCTGAGTTGTTTAAACATGAAGAAGAGGCACAAAAACTTCTAGCAAAATTAGAAGAAAAGGCGTAGACTTCACGCCTGAAAATATCACATTTATTGAAACAATATTACAAATATAATGAAACGTTTTTGTTTCAACTCACACTTCTATTTCCCTGAGACATTTTGGACCTCTAAAAGTAACTGATATTTCATTTGAACCTAACTACAAATTGGCTATAATACGCGGTTTGAAAAATATAAAGATATAAATGTCATTTAACTGCCTTGTTTTTGGGTGGTTAGATGAGATTTATCAAAAGGAAAAAGATGTTGCTTTTTACTCCAGGACCTACTCCGGTTCCAGAATTTGTTCGTGTTGCTATGGCAGGTGAGACCATACACCACCGTACACCGGAATTTGAGGCGATTTTTGCTGAGACACGGGCCTTACTCTTTAAGTTGATGGCAACAGATGAAGTAATCATGTTGGCGACCTCTGGTACAGGTGCTATGGAAGCAGCTGTTATCAACCTGTGTCATGACACTCTGCTTAACGTCAATGCCGGAAAATTCGGTGAACGTTTTGGAAAGATCGCAGTGGCAAGTGGTCTTAACAACGTAGAGATCAAACATGAGTGGGACATCCCAGCAACAGTCGAAGAGGTCGTAGCGGCAGTTAAAGTGAACCCTTCTATCGATGCTGTAGCGATTCAGATCTCTGAATCCGCAGGCGGTCTGCGTCATCCAGTCGAAGCGATCGCAGAAGCGGTTAAGGCGATCAACCCTGAGATCATGATCATTGCTGATGGTATCACTGCTGTGGGTGTTGAGCGTATCGATGTGAGTAATATCGACTGTCTCTTGGCCGGTAGTCAAAAAGCGTTGATGTTACCACCAGGTCTAGCGATCTTGGGTCTCAGCAATGCAGCAGTCGCTAAAGTAGGCAAGGGCAAAGGTTACTACCTTAACCTCGCTTCTGAGATCAAAAAGCAGTCTCAAAACACTACAGCGTATACTGCTGCGACAACACTGATCATCGGTTTGGGTGCGGTACTGAAGTATATCGATGAGGGTGATGGGTTTGGTAAGCTTTTCTGTGATACTGCACGTCGTGCCAAGGCGTGCCGTTTTGCACTTGAAGCACTGGGTTTACACTCTTACCCAGAGACACCGGCACGCTCTATGACCACCATAGACGATGCAGACGCTTCAGAGATCCGCAAGATCTTAAAAGAGGACTTCAGTGTTAATGTAGCAGGCGGTCAAGACCATCTTAAAGGGAAAATCTTCCGTATTAACCAGATGGGACTGATAGAGCCGTATGAGATCACTGCTGTAGTCAATGCGGTAGAACTTGCCCTGGCCAAAATGGGTCGTCGTGACTTTGATGGTACGGCGAGTCGTGTCTTTAATGAGACCTACTATAAAACAATGTTAGAAAAAAGTAAAGAGAACTGTAATGATATTTGAACACGAGATCCCAGAGGGTTCTAAACTCTATTTTGGTGCTTCTGCAAAACGCAAACGCCAGATAGAACAGGTTGCCAGTGAAGTGCTGTACGGTGATGGTTTTGAAGAGATCGTAACACCACTTTTTTCTTACCACCAAGATGACTCTATTGCCGATGTTAAAGAGTTGGTGCGTGTGAACGATGCTAAAAACAACAAGATGAGTGTGCGTGCAGACTCTACTATTGATGTTGTTCGTATTATTACCAAACGCCTAGGACGTAATACCAAGCATAGTAAGTGGTTCTATATACAACCGATCTACCGTTATCCATCAACTGAGCAGTATCAGGTCGGTGCTGAGATTATTGGTGAGACGGACTTGAGTGTGGCACTGAACCAGTCTATGGAGATCTTCGAGCGTTTAGAGGTCGCACCACTGTTGCAGATCTCAAACATTGCGATCCCTCATAAGCTTTCTAAACTTTTAGACATTCCGTTGGATGACTTCCGCCATATCAATATTCAGAAGTTTTTAGCACTGAAGATCGACTGGGTGACGAAACTGGTCTATCTCCAACATCCTGAAGATGTGGATGCTGTTATGGAGATGGTTCCAGACGAGATCAAAGAAGAGCTGGTCAAGATGAAAGAGATGTGTGAAAAGATCGATTACAAAAACAAGGTGATCGCGCCGCTTTATTACGCGAAGATGCTCTACTATGATGAGCTTTTCTTCCGTGTTATCGAAGGCAACAACATAAACGCACGTGGCGGTCGCTACGTCAACGATGATGTGACATCTGTAGGTTTCGCCATCTACACAGACACACTAATAGAAGCAAACAAGTAAGGGAAACATGATGAACAGAGCAGATTTAATTGTAGGTATACAGTGGGGTGACGAAGGCAAGGGTAAGATCGTTGATGCATTGGCATGTAAATATGACATGGTATGTAGAAGTCAAGGTGGCCACAATGCGGGTCACACGATCTGGGTTGATGGTGTCAAGTATGCCCTTCACCTGATCCCTTCTGGTGTTCTGAACCCTAAGGCAATTAATGTTGTAGGTAACGGTGTTGTTCTTTCCCCAGAGTCCATCATCAAAGAGATGGAGCAGTTTGAAGGTCTTGAGGGCCGTCTCTTTATCTCAGACAAAGCGCATCTTAACCTCTCTTACCATGCACTGATCGACCAGGCTAAAGAGCGTCTTAAAGGTGACAAGGCTATTGGTACAACTGGTAAGGGCATCGGGCCGGCATACTCTGACAAGATCAACCGTACTGGTTTTAGGGTAGGAGAACTGCTTGAACCTGCAAAACTTGCGACTGCGATCATCGAGTATTTTGAGCAAAACCGTGCGATCTTCGATATTTATGAGATCCCTACACCTGCTATGGCAGAACTGACAGCAGAGCTGGAAGGTTTTAAAGCGAAGCTCGCTCCATTTATCACCGACACAACACAGTTAGTATGGAAAGCACTGGACGAAGATAACAAAAAAGTCCTTCTCGAAGGTGCTCAAGGTACCCTTCTTGACATCGACCACGGTACTTACCCTTATGTGACTTCATCTGCAACAGTGAGTGCGGGTGCTTGTACGGGTCTTGGTATCAATCCTAAAGACATCGGTAAAGTGATCGGTATCGTTAAAGCCTACTGTACACGTGTTGGTAATGGACCATTCCCAAGTGAAGACTTTGGTGAAGATGGCGAGCGTTTGGGTGAGCAGGGTCATGAGTTTGGAACGACAACTGGACGTGCACGTCGTTGTGGTTGGTTCGATGCGGTGGCTACTCGTCATGCCTGCCGTCTGAATGGTGTAGATGAACTTTCTTTGATGAAACTTGATGTGCTTGACGGTTTTGATGAAGTCAAACTTTGTGTTGCTTACAATTACAAAGGCGAAGAGATCAACTACATGCCGGCAGACCTTGAAAATGTCACACCGATCTACAAGACCTTTAAAGGCTGGAACGGTTCTGTAGGTGTCCGAGAATTTGACAAATTGCCTCAAGATGCTCAGGATTTTGTTCGTACTATCGAAGAGATCTCCAAGACTAAAGTCGGGATCATCTCTACATCGCCAGAACGTGAAGATACGATCTATCTTTAATCTACTTTCATTGGACGTACTGCGTCCAACTTTCACATTAGTATCTATGACATTTTTATATTCAAGTTGTATCGGTAGCACCTAAGCCTATGATTTTGATATTTAGCGAAATCAGATATAATTTACGAGCAAAGAAAAAAGATACGTATCTTACAATTGCAAACTGATGATTCTATTTTCGAAAAGTTTATAGGGCTATTAGATGTTTTTTCAAAATAGAAAATATCTGTTACTAATGAGTTAAATAATATTCAAACAAAAAAGCGATTAACTCTTAACACTTTATTGAAGGAGGTTCTCTATAATAATCAATGGAAAAAAGCCTCTTCTTTTAGCTATTAGAGAGAGTGAAACTATTTATAAATTGTTGTAAAGAGCCGTCGAATAAGCTGAACAGTAATATTGTTTAGCTGACACTTTATACAGGTTATGGTTGATTTTATAGGGAGTGGTCGGATAATGAGATATCTACTTATACTTACCTTGTTAACACATCTCCTTCGTGCTGATACCTTTTCTTTTGTCTTTGAAAATGATCTTTTTGCGGGTACTGACCAGCACTATACCAATGGTGTACGCCTTGAATGGCTGGGTGAACCCCTTGAAGATGATCAGAGTGATTTTTCCAGTAGTTATACCAACCTTCTCAACAAGGGTGTCGACACGCTCCCTCTTTT
>JALWKG010000077.1 GCA_027081565.1 Helicobacteraceae bacterium | reverse complement strand
CATAGAGATGGCAACACGTTTTAGCGCTGGCATAACTGCTTCATCTCTTTAACGGCGGAAGCAAGTCCACTGAAAACAGAACGGGCAATAATACTCTGACCGATGTTGAGCTCTTGTATGGCATCTACCTCTAACATAAGTGAGACATTATGGTAGTTTAGGCCATGACCTGCAGCCACTTCGAGACCGATGGACTGGGCATGGTTGGCACTGCTGTTAATGCGCTCTAGTGAGGCATCTAAAAGTACTTTTAGCTCATCACGAGGCAGTTCAAGCTCTTCAATACTGTGATGTGAGTGGGCCAAAGCAGAGTTTAACATGGCAAAGATGTTGGCAAAATGTCCCGTATGCAACTCTACCATCTCTGCTTCCAGAGCTTGACTCTGTTCTATGGCGTTGATGGCAGGGTCGACAAAGAGAGAGACCTCTATGCCTGCCTCATGTAATTTCTCTATTGCAACAGCGATCGCGGGACTCTGACTTATGACATCAAGACCCCCTTCTGTGGTCACTTCGTCGCGGTTTTCTGGCACCAAGGTAGCGCGGTGGGGCCTGAGTTCACAAACGATGTCGATGATCTCAGGGTTGATCGAGCACTCTAAGTTGACGGGAATAGGGGAAGAAGCGATGATCTTTTTAGCATCTTCATCATGGATGTGACGACGATCTTCACGAAGATGTATGGTGATCTGGTCTGCACCGTTTTGTGCACAGATGGCCAAGGCCATCAGAGGGTCAGGATCGTTGATCTTGCGTGCTTCGCGAAGTACAGCAATATGGTCGATGTTGACACCGAGTGTCATCTTTTTATTTACGGCGTTTTTCATAAAAATCCTTTTTGAATTCTGCAAAACGGTCTTCTAAAATAGCCGCTCTCATCTGCTTCATCAAACTGAGATAGTAGTGCAGGTTGTGTATGGTCGCGAGTCTGAAAAATGTGATCTCACGAGCACGGAAGAGATGGTTCAAATAAGCACGCGAGTAGCGTTTACATGTCAGGCAGTCACATTCAGGATCAATGGGGCCACTGTCCTCTTTAAACTTGGCACCACGAATGTTGATGCGTCCAAAAGAGGTGAAGAGGGTACCGTTACGGGCATTACGTGTGGGCATGACGCAGTCAAACATGTCAACGCCGCGTTCAACGTTTTCAACCAGGTCTTCCGGTGTTCCGACACCCATAAGGTATCGGGGTTTATCTTCTGGCATATACTGCACGGTGTGTTCAACCGTGTTGTACATCTCTTCATTCAACTCACCGACAGAGAGACCGCCGATAGCAAACCCGTCATAGTCCATAGCACACAGTTCTGTAGCTGACTTGGTACGAAAAGCTTTGTCCGTACCGCCTTGAATAATGGCAAAGATGTTCTGCTCTGTTCCCACACCTTCTTGCTGTTTTTGACGAAAGTAGTCTATGGACTCTTGTGCCCACTCTGTTGTACGCTCTATAGAGAGTTTAATGCGTTCTTGTGTTGCCGGCAGAGCAACAAGGTCATCAAGGATCATCATGATGTCTGAACCGAGGTTGTGTTGAATGTCGATCACTTTTTTAGGTGTAAAGTAGTGTTTGGAACCGTCAATATGGCTTCTGAACTCAATACCGTTTGCATCTGCTTTAGAGATGTCACTGAGACTAAATGCCTGAAAACCGCCACTGTCTGTTAAAAAACTTTTTGGATAGGTACTAAAGCCATGAAGTTTTCCCATTTTGGCAACTGTTTGGTCACCTGGACGTAGATACATATGGTACGTGTTGGCCAGAATGATCTCAGCACCTAAAAGGTCATGCATGTCTGCCATGTCCAGTGCTTTGACAGAGCCAAGGGTGCCCACAGGCATAAAGACCGGTGTGGTGATCGTTGAGTGTGCTGTTTTAATAGTACAGGCACGTGCTTTGTTGCTGGTCGCATCTAAAGTGAATTCCATAGGACTCCATAAAGTAAATAATGATGAGATTTTACCACATTCTTAGGTCTCTAAGGCAATATGCTACAATCACGACATATAAACCCAGAAACTCTTGTCTTCAAGAGTAGGGTAATACGACAGGTGTATATGAAAAAGATCCTTATTATCAGTGACAGCAAAGTAGGTGAGAACTTTATAGAACGTGCTATAGACACCTTTGCCAAAGACAACATCTACTATGTCATCCAGACTAAAGCGGTCCCTTTTGAAAACGCACCTCCTTCGCGTTTTAAGTTTTTCGAGTTTGATCCTACCAGTCTCTATAAGATCTCCAATGTCCTTAAAATGGAGTTTGTGCAGGTGTTTATTGCTATGAGCAGTGCTGCTGACATTGAAAACACCATCGCGAACATACGTGTTACCAAGCCACATGTCCGTGTGATCGTAATTGATCATTGGGAGATGGATCTTGAAAAGTATAATGTGGTTCAGATCAATACAACCGAGATCTTGGCCTCACATATGTTTGACTACCTTCCCAATGTCCCTGTGGTTGCTCAAAATGTTGGTTTGGGTGAGGGTGAGATCATGGATGTCCTGGTCCCCTTTGGAAGTTCATTTGTCTACCGCCACGTCGGAGTGATCGAGCAAAAAAACTGGCGTATTGTGGGGATCTATCGTGGTGGAAAGCTCATCTTGCCTGATGAGAGGAAGATGATACATCCTAACGATCAACTGCTGCTTGTAGGAGAACCTGCCGTGCTTAACTCAGTCTACCGTGCGATCAAACGAGAGATCGGGCAGTTCCCACAGCCCTTTGGTACCAATATCTATCTTTTTATCGACATGATCAAAGATGATCCTCGAGAGATCGTCTACTTGGTAGACAAAGCATTAGTTGTCCATGAAAACTTCAACAACCGTCTTATTATCAGAGTTTGCAACCCCAGTGACCTTAAGATACTGGACTACATCAAAAGTAAACGCAGTGAAAAAGTAGCCTTGGATGTGGACTATAAAGAGAGTTATATAGATGATATCGTTTTAACTGATGTGAAGCAGTATGATGTGGGTATGATCTTGGTCTCTTCTAACATGTTTTCTAAAGACAAGATGCGTGAGATCCTTTTTGAGGCCAATGTTCCAGTACTCTCTTTAGCACAACGCTCTATAGAGAAGATCAAAGATGCTGTGATCGTCTTAAATGACAACAAAGACCTTGAAAAGATCTCTACAACAGTCTTTGACTTCTCATCTCAAATGGGCTACAACCTGGAACTGCTCAAAAAAGAGGATGAGGAGAGTGTTGAACAAGACGAGATCATCGAGCACTATCGTAATCTCTCGGTCATCTTCTCCAAAAACATCTATGTCAACTTCCATAATGACAATCCTATTAGAAAACTTTCCAAACGTGAAAAGTTTTTACAGTGTATTCCTTTCACTGAAAGTGTGCTTCAAGGAAAGGGTGCCACACTGCTCTCTACCAACATCGAAGAGCTATACTACCGCCTCAACCAGTACCATCAGCTCTTCATTCCGATCAAAATCTAACCATAACTTCCCATTTGTCTATTCGCCCGATGGGCAGGGCGTTAATTCACTATTTTCTAAGTTGAGTTAAAGTAATATTATTATTATAATTTGCAAATATATTGGACCCGCCATATGACCATCGACATCAACCTCAAAAAAGAGATCGACCTCTCTTATCAAGTCACTATCGACACACTGCCTCAACTACATTTTGACACTAAAGTAGCTGTTGTCACCAACCCGACAGTCTCCGCACTGCATTTGGAGTATCTTCTCTCTAAGCTAAATGCCAAAGAGGTCCATGTTATTACCGTGCCTGACGGTGAAGAGTATAAAAACTGGGAGAGTATAGAGACTATTTTGGAGGGTATGTTCGAAGCACGGTTTAACCGTAACTCTCTACTCATCGCCTTTGGTGGCGGTGTTATCGGTGATATGACCGGTTTTGCAGCCAGTATTTATCAGCGCGGTATCGACTTTGTTCAGATCCCTACGACACTTCTCTCTCAGGTTGATGCGAGTGTTGGTGGGAAAACGGGCTTTAACAACAAGTACGGCAAAAACCTTGTAGGAGCCTTTCACCAACCCAAGGCAGTCTATGCAGACGCACACTTTTTACAGACCTTGCCTAAGCGTGAGTTCGCTGCAGGTGTCGCTGAAGTTGTAAAGATGGCGGTCTGTTTTGATGCGGAGTTCTTTAGTTGGTTGGAAAGTGCCGATCTTACTGATGCACAGCAACTTGCTGAGGCAGTAGCCAAGTCAGTACAGACTAAGGCATGGGTCGTAGCACAAGACGAAAAAGAACGTGGTCTGCGCGCAGCGCTTAATTATGGACATACTTTTGGTCATGTGATCGAAAAGGAGACCAACTATACCGGTTTTTTACATGGTGAGGCAGTTGCTATAGGTATAGTTATGGCTAACGATACAGCGGTAGCCTTAGGCTGGATGAGTCCAGAAGAGGCGACGCGTGTTAAGACTTTGTTGGAACATTATGACCTTCCTACCACTTATACTATCGATGATGTTGAACAGTTTTATGAGACCTTCTACCTAGATAAAAAAAGTGCAGACAGTGCGATCACTTTTATTATCCCTAAATCTTTAGGCGGCGTAGAAATAACAGATGCTATAGATGCAGACCTGATCAAAGAGGTTTTGGGACATTATGCGCGTTAGTACTCCTTTAACCCTTTTTGCACTTCTGTTATTTCAAGCAACACTTTGGGGTGTCGATGCAGCAGTAGTAAAAGCTGATGCCAACGTGAGTGAAGATGACCGGATCGCCAAAGAACTTTTAATTCAAGCATCTATTGCCGAGAATGAACGTTTGATCCGTGAAAAACGTGCCCGTGCGATCAAGCAGTTTGAGACAGAACTCCAAGAGATCAATACCCAACTGACAAAAGACAATGTGTGGGAGAAAAGTTACAGCTCTCATCTTGCTTATTCACAAGTCCGTGATGATCTTCAAGCATTACAAAAAAAGATCAAAAAACTTAGTAAAAAGCGTAAAAAAAGAGCTGCTGATCTGGAACAGATAGAAGACTTGAAAGCTAAAGAGAAGATCCTCTCTGAACAGTTTGATCTACTGGACAATCAGCAGGGAAAAAGTATGTTCTCAGCCCTCTTGCAGCCAGAAGAGATCGAAGAGATCCCAGTACTTTCCAACCCATTAGACATCTTCACTGCCATCTCTTTTGTGAAACACCTAGAAGAGATCTATGCTGATTACAACAAGCAGGGTGTTGAACTGAAAGATCGTATTGCACTGCTTAAAAAGAAAAAAGAGCTACTCAATAATCTTCTGGCCATCAACAAAAATGGCAACTATGCAAAAGAACTGCAAGAGACTACCCACCGGCTGGAAAAATATGTAAATGCACAAGAGATCTTAGAAGTTACCTCAAATATCTATGACAAACGTATAGATGAGATCGAGGTCAAGATCAACAAACAGATCCGTATACAGATCTATAAACTCTCCAAGATCGGTCTTATTATACTTTTCTTGTTTACCTTGGCATTTTTCTTGAAAGTCGCCAGTAAAAAGTATATTACGGACAATGACCGTTTCTACATGGCCAACAAGATCATAAACTTTGGTAACTTTATCTTGATCATGATCATTTTGCTTTTCAACTATATTGAAAATGTCTCTTATCTGGTCACAGTACTTGGTTTCGCCTCTGCCGGTATCGCGATCGCGATGAAAGACTGGTTTATGTCGATGTTGGGTTGGCTGGTGATCGTTTTTGGTGGTTCTATCCACGTAGGTGATCGTATTCGTGTAGATATGGAAGGGATGAAGTATGTGGGAGATGTCATGGATATCTCTCTGCTTCGTATGACTTTGCTGGAAGACATTACGCTAAGCACCTATAAAGTCAACAGAAGAGCAGGGCGTATTATCTTTGTGCCTAACAACTATGTCTTTACCCGTATGATCGCCAACTACTCTCATGATTCGCTTAAAACGGTCTGGGATGGTATTGATGTAATGATCACTTTTGACTCTAACCACAAAAAAG
This sequence comes from Helicobacteraceae bacterium, assembly GCA_027081565.1. Taxonomy (GTDB): domain Bacteria; phylum Campylobacterota; class Campylobacteria; order Campylobacterales; family Sulfurimonadaceae; genus Sulfonitrofixus. Next base: position 472 of record JALWKG010000077.1, on the reverse strand, counting down.
CGATGCATTTGGCCAAAGAGGTCGCCAGAAAGTACTCTAAAGGATATACGGACATTACCCGTAAACAGTTAAACAAACTGCGTCATAAATACAGCTTGAAAAACACTAATGTCGAGCCACGTGTCTTTTCGTTTATCGAGCCTATCGGACTGAACATCAGTGTATGGTACCTCACCAATGCCTATGCAACCTTGACTTTGAGAAGTACCATCTCGGGAGACATCATCGATGCCTTTAATGCTGAAGATGATATTACCATAGCGTACCCTACACAACAGGTCAATCTTACAATGAACAAAGACAAGGCAGTACTGCCTTTAGAAGAGAACGAGGTGATCTTATGAACCAAAAACAGAAAGTCTATGTAAAGACATTTGGGTGTCGTACCAATGTTTTTGACTCACAGGTGATGATGAGTAATCTTGAAGACTTTGATATTACTGAAAATGAGTCTGAAGCAGACATTATTATT
>JALWKG010000076.1 GCA_027081565.1 Helicobacteraceae bacterium | reverse complement strand
CAAAGTGCTTCGATGGCCGGTGTCGCCATAACAGCATCACCCAGCCAGTTAGGCAGGATGATTAAAATAGTCTTGATCTCAGTTCGCTTCATGATGTGCTCTTTGTTATAAAATAGATAGGAGATACTCCGATCGTTATCTTGTCTGCTTCTTGCATCGTACCGTCGCGATTAAAGTATTGTTGTGGTGTCTCGTAGTGTAGAGTCTGGGGCTGCAGTGCCCACTTTACGGTAGTTGTCTGAAAAGAATTACTGGCACTGAGGGTGAAAATACCATCTTTGGTGTCAAAGCTCTGAAATTGCATATTTTTCAGATGTTTAAGCATTGTCTTGAAGGCAGCAAAGGCAGAACGTCTTCTAATCCCCTCTCTATTGTCGACAAGACCGAGTCCCGGTGCGACCAGCTGGTGCCAATAGACAGCATCGACTTTCTGTGAAGCAAAGGCCAAAAGATAATAGCGTACCATAAAGGTGGCATATTCCTCTTCAGAGACACACTCATGCTCACTGGTTGGAGCGTAAGGCGCGGTGTTGGAGATGGGCCAGTTGGTCTCAGTGATGTAGCAGTGACGTGCACTCTTGGGACTCAATGCGGCCAGAGCATCCAGCAGGTCAATCTTTTTGAGCAGATCAAAACCCATCTGTCTGTTCTCCGGGGCACCTCTTCGGTCAACATAGAGCAAGGCAGTGACTGCGTCATAACGTATCTTGAAAAAGTTGAAAAGGGCATGGGCTGTAAAATGGTACTCAAAATCGATGACGGAAGGGCCCAAAAGTTTTACAGTGGGGAATTGCTCTTTTTTCAGTGTATAGGCCACCTCATAGAAACGAAGGTACTCATGTACACTGAAAACCCCCCATTTGGCACGGTTGATCGTCGTACCGACCTGATAGTCCACTACATAAGCTGATGTAGTACTGAAAAGTGCTGTCAGATCTTTTTTCAGCAGTGTCAGATCTGTCACATGTTCACGATCCTGCATGACATTGAGGATGATCCGCTTGTCCGCATAAGTCTGAATAAACTCAAGGTATTGGGGCAGTCTGTCCATCTCCCACAGAGGAAAGCGGATCAAGAGGGTGTCGAGTTCCAGCTCGTCGACAAGTGCTGTGGTTGCTTCGGGTGCTTTGTCGAGGTTAATACTCATGCCGAAAAAGTGATCTGTCGCAATGTGGCGTTTGGGAAGTACGAGACCTGCGACGAAGGCGAAGGGGAGAACAAAGAGCGCACTGCCTACAGTGAGCATGATGGAAAAGAGCTCTTTGTTACGCATCTTTTTTTTAAAAGAACGATCTTTAAGTTGATAAGGCTGATCAGAATGATAATCCCAGGAAAAAGGTGCTTTCATCCTGAGATTATAGTCAATTTATACTTGAGTTTACGATAATTACAAGGTTTAGACTGTTTGCCGCTTTTAGCTATAATCACAGATGGGCACCTCTAAAAACCCTAGCCATTCTCAGCGCTAGAGAGGAGTTCACAATCAAGGCGACCTTTTGAAGACCTAGCCATAGCTAAGGCGAGAAAGGGCAACGCCGAATGTGAACTCCTCTCTAGTGCCCGAAGGGAGAGACAAAAAGAGTAATCTCGCACAAAACTTTTCATCCTCATAGCTTTGGCTATGGCTCAAAAAAGCTTTTGCAGGATTTCATCTCTTTTCTTCCCTCTGAGGATAGCTAGGGTTTTTAGAGATGCCCATATTCAATTACCGGATGTATCAATGAACCAAGCACTTGGAAATATGCGCGCTGTGAAGCAGACACTGCGCGAACTCTTTAGCTTTTACCTTCTTTTTATCACCATCTTTTTTTTAGGACGTTTGGGACTTTTTGTACTCTATTATGACCGTATCGTCGAAGCCCATGTCAACCACTGGTACAGTTTTGTTCTGGGGCTGCAGATGGATACCATCGTCGCCTCGATCATACTGGTCATTCCAGTGCTTTTACTGTTTACCCTGCCGCGTCTTATGGCGGGGTTCGTACAGAAATTCCTGCGTCTCTATTTTCTTGTTTTTTTGCTGCTGGTGGTCTACATAGAGAATGCGACCTTCCCTTTTTTGGCAGAGTTCGATGTGCGTCCAAACGACATCTTCATCAACTATCTGGACTATCCGACAGAAGTGCTCGGTAACATCTGGGAATCCTACAAACCCCAACTGCTTCTCTCAACGATAATGCTGGGTGTGGTGGGGTATTTCTACTGGAAAAAGACACGGAAGCTTTTTAGCCAGAGTTTTGAGGCAGCATGGTGGTTCAGACTGCTTTGGGTAGTGCCTGTGAGTGCGCTGCTCTTCATCGGTATACGTTCTTCATTTGGCCATAGGGCTGCCAACATATCGACAGCGGTCTACACCAGTTCACACCTGGTCAACGAGATTGCCAAGAACTCGCTTTTTGCCATCGGGTATGCCTACTATTCACAAAAAGTCCATGGAGGGGATGCGGACAAATATGGGAAGATGGATCTGGATGAAGCGTATACCCGTGTCTCGAGACAGCTGCGTATCCCGGTAGGTGACCGCAAACGTCCTTTCTATCGTGAAGTGAAGAGCCATTTTAAAACGGATAAGCCGAAAAACCTGGTGATCTTCCTGCAGGAGAGTCTTGGAGCACAGTTCGTCGGTGCTCTGGGTAATAAAGAGTCGATCACTCCGAACATCGACCGCCTTAGCAAAGAGTCTATCTTCTTTGATAACCTTTACTCAAACGGTACTCGAAGCATTCGTGGTATCGCTGGCAGTGTGGCCGGTTTTCTGCCGATACCGGGCAAGGGGGTCGTCAAGCGTAACAAGTCTCAAAGTGACTTCTTCACCGTGGCCTCACTGTTGAAGCCCAAAGGCTATCACAGCAGCTTTATCTACGGGGGTATGAGTAACTTCGACAACATGCGCAGCTGGTTCTTGGGTAATGGTTTTGAGAAGATCATCGAACAGCCTGACTACAAAGATCCGGCTTTTGTCGGGGTATGGGGTGTCAGTGACGAAGACCTTGTCATTCGTGCCAATGCAGAGTTTGTGAAGTATCATAAAGAGCAGCAGCCTTTTGTCTCTGTACTGTTCAGCAGTACGAACCACATGCCTTTCGAGTATCCTGCCGGGCGCATCGAACCGATTGAAGGAGAACCTCTCAATGGAGTCAAAAATGCTATCAAGTTTGCCGATTATGCCATCGGAAAACTGATCGACGATGCCAAAAAAGAGGGCTATTTCGAAGAGACGGTCTTCATGGTCATCTCCGATCACAATGTTCGTACTTACGGCGATGACCTGGTCCCTGTCCATATGTATCACATCATGGGCATGATCCTCGGCGGGGGTGTCAAGCCGCAGCACATCAGCAAGCTATCGACCCAGCCAGATGTTCTGGCTACGGCACTCGACACCATAGGGCTTGATCTTTCATACCCTATACTGGGTAAATCGTTCTTTGAGGACCCTGAGAAACAGATGGTACTGATGCAGTTTCATGACATGTATGCGCTGCGTAATGGTAATAAAGTTACGGTCATACGTCCGGACAAAGGGGGCTTGACCTTTGTTTATGAGAATAAGCACCTTCACAGCAGTGATCATAACAAGAGTCTTGAACGTGACGCGGCAGCCTTTGTACATGTCCTCAATGATATGTATCAGAACCATCTCTATAAATAGTCGAGAAGGACAAAATAAAAATGAGTAAAGTGAAATGGGCTGTAGCTGTTGTGGCCATATTGGTCCTTGTCTGGAACCTGGCGGCGCTCTATGTGGACAAGCAGCTGCAAAAAGAGGAACATACAGGGGTCTATGATGACTGCCGCAAGATCTGGACTTCGCGGGGACTCTACCGTTCACATGCGGAACAGAACTCCATCACCGCACTTAAACGTGCTTTTGAAGCAGGTGCACCCGGAGCAGAGTTCGATTTTGCCTATGATATTAAGAGGCAGGATTATTTCATCTCTCATGGCCATCCCAAAAAAGATGCCGAAGGCAACTACATCTATCCTAAAAAAGATGGTGAAATCCTCTCTCTGGAGCATCTCATGACGGCGATAGGCGCGAGCCATTACTTCTGGTATGACTACAAGAACCTGGAACATATGGACGATGCCGATATGGCCAAAGCAATTGCCCGTCTCAAAGAGGTCACCGAAGAAGGTGGACTGCGAGAGCGTGTCTACATCGAAGCTTCCAACCCTCTGGCCTTGCAAAACTACACCCATGCCGGATTCAAGACCCTACTAGGTATTCATCCGCTTCCTGAAAGCAATATCTTCTCATCGATTGTCATCACGGCCTTTAAGATGGCTTACTACTTCACTGACATTACGGCGTTGGCAATGCCCTACGGCAAAGAGCACAACCCGATCTATGGTCACAAGACAAGTAAACAGTTAAAAGGTGTTCCGGTATTTTTGTTCCATGTTCCCGATGATCCCAAACTGCTGTCAGGACTGCTGAAACAAGATGAGGTCAGGGTTATGCTTGTTGGTCGGGACAAAAGTATCGATCGTTTTGGGATGAATGCCTGCCAATGAGAGTGTTAGGTGGGCTGTAATCACATTTTGGTTAAAATGGATGCCCTAAAGTAAGTATAAAGTAAAGTGGTCATCTCAGTGATGGTCCAAAGGTATTGAGATGTCACACCCCACTATTGTATTTTTAGAGCAGCTTCTTCAGGCACTGCAGGAAAAGAAGATTGTCATGGCACATCTTCGGTACAAACCGTTGACAGAAGAGGTCGCTTTTGAGGGTGATTATGATTTCATAACGGCGCCCGGTCAGACGGATACCATACTGCAGATTTTGTTTGATCTAGCGAGTGTCAGCAAGATCGATTTTGTAGTAAACCGCAGCAAATACGGTAAGTTAATGATATACCTTTACAGCGGCAGTGATACCCGGCCGATTCTGCTTGAGATATGGAGTCATCTTGATGTTCGCCGGGAGTCACAGACACTGGGCTATATACTGTGGGAAGATATCAGAGCTTATGTGGTTCATGACGAAGTGAAAGGCGATCTCCTTATGCCGGAGCTTGAAGGACTATACTACCTATCACACCTCAAGAGCAAAAAGAAAGATCTTTCAGTACCATTGATACAGACCCGTCTGGAGTATTATAAAGAGAAGATGGCCGCTATTTCACAAGAGTACAGTGGCTGGTTTGCAATACTGCTTGATGCACCGCATAAGCGTGATGAGATCGCTTCAAAAGCCAATGCCGCCCTGGTCAAGATGGGTGTGCTTTTTACACCAAAAGACGCAGAGAAGAGGGCCGAAGTCCAAAAACTGCGTCTGCGTATCTCCATGCATCGCATCTATGCTCAGTGGCTGAAGAAGGTGAAGATCATTCCGGTTGTCGGACCGGACGGGGTAGGCAAGACAAGCATCATCGAGACACTCAAAAAGAGATCGCGTTCGAAGATCAAATATTACCGTTTCAAAAACCTCTTCCGTCACGGACTGCTCTATCAGACCCTTGCACTCTTTCTTCGTCGGGGCGAAGCCAAAAAGGTGGAAAAGAACCAGTATGACGACCTCTACGGTGATTGGATGGTCCGTATTGCATCACTGCGTTATCCATTCTTGCTTCTTGTTGCAGTGCTGGGAAAACGTTTTTTCTTCTCGGACCGTTTCTTTCAGGACCTTATTATTCAGGACACACGCTTTCTCGAGCGTAAGGCCCACTTGCGAGAGGAGTGGAAAGCGCTGCTGAAGATGAGTCCAAGGACTTTCTGGTTCATCCATCTGGATGCCCCGACCGAGGTGATCCTTGCGCGTAAAGATGAACTCAATGCCGAAGCGATCGACTGTTACCGTCGTGACGTCTTCACGATGTATCTGCAGAAGCCTTCACTGCTTTACAGTTACGTCAATACCGATCAGCCCATCGAGGTGTGTGCTGAACACCTCATACAGGCCGCCAAAGCCGTAGGGATCAAAGCCAATGTCAGTTAAACGTCTCAACAATGATCTACTGCTGGCCAAGGGCAACGAGCGCTTTTGCTACATCCATCCTGATGATGCGGGAAAAGTCATCAAAGTGACCTACAAACACGAAGGCGGTCGTTCACAGAACATTCTTGAAGCAAACTACTATGAGTGCCTGAAAAAAAAAGGTATTCCGCTCGATCATATCGTCACATGTTATGGATGGACGGAGATAGACGGTGAGAAGGGACTTGTCTTTGAGAGGGTTCAGGATTTTGACGGCAAGACCTCATTGACGCTGAATGAGGTCATCAGAGAGAAACTGCTGCCGATAAAAGAGGTCAAAGAGAAGCTTGAAGGGCTGCAGTACTATCTAGAACGCTATAATATCGTTTTTGTTGACAGCAGTTTTGACAACATCATGTGCCAGCGATCCCAAGAAGGGGATTATACACTCAAGATCATAGACGGACTGGGCGGACGGCGTCTGGGATTAAAGTCAAGACTCTACTGTGTATTGCCATTTTATGCCCGCTATAAGGTACGCCACCAATGGCAGAAGATATTGCATAACCTGGACATATCACTGGCTAATAACGGCTAGAGTACCTCTTTAGAGTAGAGGATGAAATTTTCGATGTAGCTTTTCCAGGTTGTTTTTTTTACAGATGCAAGAGCAGTTTCCGTGAGTTTTGCTCGGAGGGTGGGGTCGTTGGCGAGTCGTTGTATCTGCTTTGCCAGCGCTTCGCTTTGCAGTGTCGGCATGACGGTAGAACTGTCAAGTATGATCTCACTGGCACCGACATACTTTGAAGTGATCACTGGGACACCACATGCCATCGCTTCTTGAACGACCATACCAAACTCTTCAAAATGGGCCGGATGGACGGTAAAGTCGACAGCATGAAAGTAACGCTCGACCTGATCGATAGGTTCTTGGATGATGAATTTTTCTAAGAGTCCATACTTTTTTGCCATATCGAGATAATAGGGAAGGTTTTTGTCCTTGCCCACCAACAGCACTTTGTATGCTTGTGTACTTTTCATGTGATGCAGGGCTTCGATAAACAGGTCGAGTGCACGCTTTTTGAAATCTCCGGAGGTGATAAAACCGATGAGGAGTACCTGTTCATCTATATTGAGCGATTGACGAACATCGGACCTGATTTGGGCATGGTTGTGTGTGTTGAACTGTAAGGGATCAAACCCTGGATAGATGACCTTGATCTTTTCGGCCGGTATATTGAAAGTGGAGATGAGCTCATCTTTCATTAACTGCGAATTCGCAATAAGCAGTTTGAAGTTTTGGGTGTTTAGGATGTAGCGGCGTAGTCTGGCGATGGCATTAAGAGGATCCATCTTCTTTTTGTGGGTCTCGTAGTAGGCGCGTTCGACCAGGTTATGCAGAAACATCACATCCTGTTCTACCAGATCACCGTGCCCGACGACGAGGTCGTATGACTGACGTGCTATCTTTTTGCTTGCCGACTTTGCGAAGAGGAGACGCTGATAATATTCACCTACAAAGGGGATACGGGGTATCTTGATGATGTTGACCCCTGTTTTTGCAATAAGTTTATCATATTTGCTGGTATAGATGTCGATGGTGATACCCTGGCTCAAAAAGTAGTTGACTTGTTCAAGAACGATCTTGCCGAGACCACTTTTGGTGTTGATGTTCCTGATGCCGATAGCGACAGAGTTAATCTTGTTCATGCATGATCTCCTGATAGAGTCTGATATATCTTTCAGCCATTGCCTGTGGTGCATAGTCTTCGACATGCTCTCTCGCACTGGAACTTAGACGAAGACGCGTTTGTGTGTCGTCATAGAGTGTGATGACACTCTCAACGATCGCATCACTCTCAAGCGGAGGTATCAAGACCCCATTGACATCATCTTCGATGATATCGGGTATCCCTCCGACATTACTGGCGACAATGGGTACATTTAAACGCATGACATCAAAAAGGATCGAGCCGAGTCCTTCGTTTCTGGAGGGAAAGACAAAGAGATCAAAAGCATTGATATAGTCGTTGACATTGTTTACAAAGCCCTCGAATGTAATGTTGTCAAGCCCCTTGGCTTCTGCTTTGAGCATGGCTTCATCGCTTCCGCCTCCGACAAGGATGAAATGTATGTCGGGATGACTCTTCTGGAGCTTTTTGGCTGCTTCGATCAAAAAGGACTGTCCTTTGTGCCGGTCGTCGAGGGCACCGACATGACCCACCAGAAATTTGTTTTTAAAACGTGCTTTGATCTTTTGTGATACAGCTTCGTTCATCGAGGTGTCTGTATAGGCGCTGGGGATGATCTTGACATGGGCCAGAGCAGAGACCTGCAGTATCTCATTTTTAATGGCTTGTGAAAGTGCGACAACGTAGCGTGCCGATCGGTACATCGCCTGGTTGAGTCTGTTGTTACGGATGGGGTTGTCGACACGTCTTGTGACAATGTAGGGAAGCCCCAGCAGCAGGTGTGCAGCATAAGCGAACTGAAGGGCTTTGGTCTCATGGGCATGCAGCAACGTCGTCCCCTTGAGCTTTAGCATAGAGAGAATGTAAGGCTTGGCGATCTCGATGATCTCCAAATGTGTGACGTCTTTGCAGCGTTTGGTCAATTTTGAGCCCTTGCGCACCAGAAGTCTCTGTTGATACCCCTGCTGTGCGAGCTGCTCGATCAAAAGCTGTGTCTGGCGTTCACCACCGCGAAAGCCTTTGGCAAAGTTGAGATGTGTGATCAGCACTGCTTTATTGCTCCCATAGTGAAGATGACTGTTTGGTACTTTTACGCATCTCTATGAGTTTGGCATACTTCATATAGGAGTTTATGGAGGCGGTAAGAGAGATGGTCAGACCGTCGAGTCCCTGCAAAAAACCTTTTTGTAAAAAATACTTTCTGAAAAAAGCAGCTATAAAATGGACAAATGGGGAGAAACCGTTTGCTTTTCTGTTTTTCTCCATGAGCATCTTTGCCCCACGGGAGCTGAAGCGGTTGGTCTTGTAGAGCAGGTCGTGGTAGTTTTTGTAGGAGTAGTGGATGATGTTGCCATCAAGTTGCACGACATGGCCGGCCTCGACACTGGAGTGGCCTGCTACATCTTTAAAGCGTGCGTTCTCTTTGTTATAGAGGCGGACACAGACATCCGGATACCAGCCGCACTGTTTGATCCAGCGATCGCCGATATAGTTCTTGCGTTTGAAGCTGTAGGCATCGGGATGTCCCTCTTTTTTCTTTACAGCTTTTATGGCCTCTGTCATCTCATCATCGAGACGTTCATCAGCATCTATACTTAAGATCCACGCATGTGCAGCATGCTCGATAACGACATTTTTCTGGGGACCGTCACCGAGATAGGGCTGTACTATAACTTTGGCACCGAGTGCTTCAGCTAAGGCTGTTGTCTTGTCACTGCTGCTGGAGTCAACAACAATGATCTCGTCACATACACTCTGCAGCGAACGGATGCAGGCTTCGATGTTATGCTCTTCATTCAGGGTGATGATGTTACCTGTGATTTTCATGGTCTCTACTCTACTTTTTCTGGGGTTTGAACAGTCGTTTGAACTGTTTGAAGTTTTTATGTTTACGGTCGTACTTAATGATTTCCCGTACAGCTTCTTCGACATTGTAGCCGGTAGCATTGGCATAGGCTTTGGCAATGATGTTCAAGGTCTCTTCATCTGCCCAAAGCCTGGAGAAGTTGTTGTAACGCTCGGCTCTGGTGAGTGACTTGAACTCCATACGGTTGATGTCGACGATACTGAACACATAGGTACCGTTTTCTTCTTTGATCAGGACATTTCCTTGTGAGTAGTCATTATGTAGCACGCCTTTGTCATGCAGATCTGCACTGTAGCGGGCAAAGGTCTCAAAAAGTGCTGTACGGTTTGGAAAACCGGGGTTTCGGAGTGGTTCACGCAGTGTATAGTCATACTCGAAAGCAACACTGATGAAGAAGCTTTTATGCAGGGTGGGTGTGAGCTCTTTGATGATGGCAACGGGTTCAGGGGTGTTGATGTCCAGTGCTTGAAGTCTCAGTGCATTGTCATAGGACTTCTGTGCTTTTGAACCCCGAAGGTAGGTGTAGACCAGACGGTTTAGCAGGTTTGGGGTCTTGAATGACTTGACAACAAGGCTGTGTTGTTCACAATAGAGCTTTTTGATCTCGTTACGGGCCTTGTGCATACTGCTTTTTTCTGCATGAAAGTGCTGTTCGATGTGCTCACAAAAGTCACGGCAGTTTTCGTAAACCGGATTAAGCGTGATTTGGTAGTTGTCTGTCATGATGCAGCGAGGCTCCTAAAAATAGACCGATAAAGAGGATGAAAAGCATGTTGGTAAACTGCTTGAGCCAGAGGGGTTCTGCTACAAAGGCGGTGAGCATCAAGACAGCGAAGAGCAGGCTTAGCTCTTTGAGTTCAGAATCATCGATAGAGAGTCTGATGAGATAGTAAAAGATCATCATCATCAAGACAAGGCCCATGAGACCACCCTGAACAAGAACATTGAGGTATTGGTTATGAAAGTGGCGTTCAGGTAAAAAGGCTTTAAAGTTTTCAGAAAAACCGTGGTCATCTTTTCTGAGTGCACTCTTGGCAGCACTTTGGTAGTCACCGACCCCGACCCCGATCACAGGATTCTCTTTGAAGATGTCTGCAGCGACCTGATACATGGCAACACGATATCCCCAGCTGGAGTCTAGATTTCCCTGTGTGATCTTATGAATGTCACTTTGTGCTGCATGAACACGTGTCTGGAACTTTCCGCTGAACTCAAAAGCACCTGCAAAGAGTATGGTGATCAGTACTATAGCGATACCAATGGACTTGAGGTTGATCTTGAAGTGTATGAACACAGTAGCGAAAATACCTACGAAAAAGGCCAGTTGCCCAGTACGTCCATCATTGATGAAGAGATTGCCAGTAACGGCGAGAAAGAAAAGCAGCAAAAAGAGCTTCTCTTTAAGGTCATAGCGCTGTGAAAGGACACGGTTGAGCAGGATCAGAGCAGTAAAGGCAAGGAAGACACTGTAGTCGATATGGAACATAAAAGGCGAAGGGTAGCCAGCTCCTTTGCCTTTTATGGTCCAAAACTCAAAGAACATTCCGTAGGAGAGGACTTCACTGACGAGCATCCCAAGTAAAAATGCCGAGACAATAGGAAAGACCTGCTCTTTTTTGACATTTAAAGCGATGGCAAAGATGGCAAACCACTGTATATAAAGCTTTTTGGCATTAAGCCCTTCGTGGAGGTGCTCTGTCCACAAGAGAGAGAGAACAGTATAGGCGATGAAGAGGAGGATGACCTTGGCCAGAGCAGAATGTCTCAACATCTCAAAATGTTGTCTGTAGTTACCCTGCAGCAGTAAAAGTACGATCAGCAAGGCATCAAAGAGACTGTTGGTCGCACGTGAAAGTGGCATCATGAAAGCGAAGATCAGGATGATATAGTAGTTGGTCTTTTCAAAATTTATCTTTGAACGCAGTGTAGTGATCATAAGCTTTGGTTACCTCTGTTTGGATAGTTGATTATAGCATAAGGGCACATCAGTGGTTGACCCGCTCTAGTGTCTGCTGTGCAAAGTCGACCTTGTAGGAGAAACGTTCACTGTCATGAGATGCGATGAGGTTGATGACGATGAGGTAAGCTGCAATGAAAAAAATGGGCTTTGTCAGTGAAAACGACGACGTTTCGAGTTGTTTTTGTGCATAAAAGAGCAACGGGAAAATGGCCAGGTCGAAGGTCAGAAGAAGATGCCAGTGCACAAAGACGATCGGTGAGAGCGAGGCACTGACAAGGATGGCCAAAAGGACACCAAAGATGTAGAGGGTGATCCACCTCTTGGCATCGATGTCATCTCTGCCGTGTGATCGTAAGATATAAGGTCTGAGAAGTCTCCATGTATATTTGTTGGCCTTCCAGACGAACCAGAGACTGCCCACACCGACCGTAAAGAAGATGGCACGATAAAGGTACATCACCGCTTTTTGGATCATCTCTACCGAAGAGACCCACTCAAACCCGGCACCCAGTACCAGTTTGTTGGTAAAGAGGAACGATGCATACCTGAACCAGTAGACAAAAGCTTTGAGTACAGGGTAGACATGTACACCACCCCAGCCGATGTAGCGTTCATCACCTGCCTTGTCTGGACGGGCCTTTATAGTGTCATTGGTCAGGTACTCCTGAAAATAGGGGATAAGGGAGATGATGATCACGGCTGCTGCCGTGAAAAAGCCAAGCCAGTGGACTTTGATGATACCACGATAGAAAAGATAGGCGGAGATCACGGCCAAAATAGGCCATGAGTAGTGCAGCTGCATACTCATACCGATGGAGAGCAGGTGCAAGAAGGTGTAGAAAAATGACTTGTATTCGCGCATATGGTAGGCGCTCCAGAAGTGCAGGGCGGCGAACAGGAAAAGAAAGGCGGGGTTGTAAAAACGGTTTTCGAACAAGAACCAGGGATTGAGCCAAAAGAGCACCAAAAAGAGAAGTCTTATACGCTGATCGAAGACCTTCTTAACGATGGAGTCAAGGAGCAGAAAGGTCAAAAGATGTAGGATGATAATAAAGCCCATCGGGGACCATGGAGAATCCCAAAGCATTAGTGGCAGGGCAATAACAGCGGTAGAGAGGTAACCGGGAACATTACCCACACTGCTGGCGACATTGCCATGACTTGACCAGACACCCTGATGTGCCGCCAGGTACCCGCGGTCGATCATCTGTGTCTGATCATTGGTGAGGATCTGATGATCGGCATACATAAAGGCGAGGAGTAGACCGATGGCAACACCGATAAAAAAGAGAAGGTGAAAATGGCGTGTCAAAAATGTCTCTTGTGTGTGTGATGTCTGCAAAATGGGACCTTTACAAAGTGGGTGTCGTGTGCTGCTGATCTTTAAAGGTCCAAAACTTGTGGACGACATAGGTAATCAGCGGCAGGATCAAGATGACCAGGATGGTCTTGATGTAGCTGTTTTCGAGTGGCAGGTAGTCTGACACAAAGATCGCAACGAGCAGGGAACTGAACTGCACGATAAAGTACTTTATGGCTTTGGAGAGTCTGATGGCATGTTTGAAGACATAGATGGACTGCACCAGGTAGGAGAAGACAAATGCGACCATAAAGCCCAGGGTATTGGAGATGAAGAGAGATGGGTCAACAAAGTAGATGTAGAGATAAGCTACAGAGATATGGATCGCTGTAGAAATGCCGCCGGTCAAGCCATAACGGATGATCTTGTGCTGCAGTGCTTTTTGGACCATCGTCTCTCTCTAGTACTCTTCGTCGATGATGTAGACCGGACGACGTTTGGCTTCGATGTAGAGACGACCGATATACTCACCAAGTATCCCGATGCCCATCAACTGTATACCGCCCAAAAAGAGGACGATGGTGGTCATAGAAGCGTAACCCGGTGCATCTATGCCGTAAATAAGGGTCTTTAGTATGATCCAGCTGCCAAAGATAAGGGCGATGAAGGCAATGACAAAGCCGACATAGAGCCAGACACGAAGTGGAACGGTACTAAAACTGGTAATCCCCTCGAGTGCAAAATTCCAGAGTTTCCAGCCATTAAAATTGGTCTCTCCTGCTAGTCTCGGGTCCCTGACATATTCGACTGTGGCTGTGTTAAAACCAACCCAGGCAAAGATCCCTTTCATAAAACGTTGATTTTCAGGAAGCGACTGTATGGCCTTGACGACCTTTCGGCTCATAAGACGGTAGTCACCGACGTTGTTAGGAATCTTGACATGAGAGATCTTGTTATGGAACTTGTAAAAAAGTTCAGCACTTTTACGCTTGGCCTTGGTATCGGAACTACGATCAACCCTCTTGGCCAGGACAACATCGAAGCCCTCGTTCCATTTAATTACAAACTCTTTAATAAGTTCTGGTGGGTCTTGCAGATCGACATCGATAGGGATCAGAGCATCGCCTTTAGCATAGTCTATACCGGCAGTCATCGCGGCCTCTTTACCAAAATTGCGCGAGAGATTGAGAACGCGGATGTAGTCATACCTTTTCTTCAGAGTGATCAGCTTTTTTAGAGTGTTATCACTACTGCCATCATTGATAAAGATGAGTTCAAAAGGGTTCTCCATGGTAGTTATAACGCGCTCTATCTCCTCCATAAAATGGTGTACGACAGCCTCTTCGTTGTAACATGGGGCAATGATGGAGATTAAAGCAGTGTTGTCAACATTCATGGCAGATGGGTTCTTTGTGTTTGATTATAGGTGCCCTATAGTCCGATTATATCAAAAAGTTGGTAAGAAGCGGTAGGGGAGTTGTTTGGAGTTAGATATAATATGGTGCAATATATATAAGGACTTCCTTTTTGAAACAGACTTTTAAACGTTATATCCCCTACATTAAAGAGTATAAATTACACTATTTTCTGATCTTTATCGGAATTATTTTGACGGTAACGGCAACAGTAGGAACTGCCCAGATCATGAAGCCGTTAATGGATGACATGTTCATTAAAAAAGAGCAGCAGATGCTGTTGTATATACCAATGTTATTGATAGGTATCTATTTTCTTAAAGCGATAGGACGTTATATTCAATCAGTCTTTATGGCCTACATCGGTCAGCATGTCATCACTCGTTTCAGGGCGATGCTTTTGAAAAAGATACTCTATTTTGACATGGAGTTCCTGTATCTGAATCGCAGTGGCGAGCTGATCTCCCGTCTGACCAATGACCTTAACCGTATACAGTACTTTGTATCCAACTTACTGCCTGAACTCTTTCGTGAAGCTATCACAGTTGTCGCCTTGATAGGCTATGTTGTCTATCTTAACCCGGAGCTGGCATTTTACTCTCTAGTCGTTGTACCGCTGGTTTTTTACCCCATAATCGTTATAGCCAAAAAGCTCAAGAAATATTCTCACCGTTCACAGTCCAAAAATGCAGATGTTGTGGTCCGTTTGACAGAAGTGTTCAACAACAGTGAGATCATAAAGGCCAACGCAACCGAGCAGTATGAGATGGCACGTTTTTCTGTAGAGAACTGGAAATTCTTTAAGATCAATATGAAAGCGGTCTATGTTGGACAGCTTATCTCACCGATCATGGAGCTTGTCGGTGCCATTGGTCTAGCCGCGGTCATCTATATGGGTGGAAAAAGTGTCTATGATGCAACGATGAGTGTGGGTGAATTTACAGCCTTTTTGACTGCTGTGGGTCTTGTCTTTCAACCGGTGCGCCGTATTGGTTCTATCTACAGTAAGATACAAGATGCGATTGCTGCGAGTGAACGTATCTTCGAGATCTTGGATAGAGAAAACCTTGTAATTGATGGCAAGACGATACTTGATATGCCTATAGAGAAGGTTGCCCTTGAGAATGTTAGTCTTTATTATGGGGAGAAACAGGTACTTAAAGATATAGAGCTGTCTGTCAAAAAAGGAGAGCATATCGCACTTGTCGGTGACAGTGGCGGTGGAAAGAGCTCTCTGGTCAACCTCTTGGTGCGTTTTTATGATGCTCAGAGTGGTCGCGTGCTTATCAATGATATAGAGATTACCTCTTTGACACAGCATAGTCTACGCGAACAAATCGCCATAGTATCACAGCGAGTTTACATATTTCAAGACACCCTTGCTGCCAATGTTGCCTACGGTCATGAAGTAGATGAACAGAGGGTCATCGATGCACTGCGCCATGCTGATGCATACGAGTTTGCCATAGGACTTCCAAATGGTATAGAGACGATGATGAAAGAGTTTGGTGCCAACCTTTCTGGGGGTCAGCGTCAACGTATTGCGATAGCAAGAGCAATTTATAAAAATGCCTCCTTATTGATTTTGGACGAAGCAACAAGCGCACTTGATAATGAAAGTGAAAAACGTATACAGACAGCACTAGAGTCTTACAGTAAGGATAAGATAACTATTACGATAGCCCACCGTCTAAGCACTATAGAACATGCTGATGTTATCTTAGTATTTCAAGCTGGAGAGATCATAGACAGAGGAAGCCATAAAGAGCTGTTGGAACATTCGGAAGTCTACCAACGTCTCTCTGGGGAGTTGGTTTGAGACAAGCTCTAAAACTATAACGATTTTTAGAGGGAAGGAAAATAGGTATGCTCAATGTAAAAAGAAGTTTTCTATACGTTTGAGTTATACAGCAGTAAAGTTAGTGTCACTCTTCAAAAACTAGATGATTTCTATGTAACTACTAGAGTGAACTATATTTTTTAAGATATCATCATTAAAGTTCATGTAGTCGTGAACCATAGCGTTTCTTAGACCTATGGCACTTTTCATTGTACTGTAAGTTTCATCTTCTATAAGGCCCATATCATACATGAATTCAAAAGTGTCTGAACCTTTTTGAGGGACTATTGGACAGTTATCGTGTTTTAGTGTACGTTTTGCTTTACCTATGGCATTTTCTATAAGAACCTGTATAGAATTTTTGACAGCGCGGAGCTCTATATGAGAGGCTATGTAGCAGAGATGGCCCAAGTAAAATGCAGTAAGAAGCACAAAGAGAAACCTAAACGCTTTTCACTCACTAAAAGAGTCCAAAAGTACATCAGAGCGAAGCGCAAAGAGGATTGGTCGCCTGAACAGATATCAGGACGTATGAAGATGGATCTTGGGTTCACTGTCGTTCATGAGACGATCTATCGTTATATCTATGCTAATAAAGCCAATGGTGGCAGACTGTATAAGATGTTACGTCACAAGAACAAGAAGTATCATGACCGTAGTAAGAGATACAACACAAGAGGCACTATCATCGACCGTACCATGATTGACAAGCGTCCCAAGATCGTAGAGAAGAAGTCTTGTATCGGTGACCTTGAGATAGATACTGTCATTGGAAAGAATCATATTGGTGCATTAGTCACTGCTGTTGATAGAAAGTCCAAGTTTGCACTCATAAAAAACGTCCCATCCAAACAGGCAGATATTGTCACCACGGCATTGATAGAGATGATCACACCAATAGTTTGATCAGACAATATCTACCTAAGAAGAGTGTATTTACAGGAGTCTCTAAAGATGAGATCATTATGATTCAGAACAGACTGAACCATCGTCCTAGAAAGTCATTGTGTTACAAAACACCTTATGAAGTCTTCTTTGGTGAGATGAGTCGGTTGTTGGCTAGTTAAATTTAGGTGGAAATTGCACTTATGATTAGAATTGGCGCCATAAAACCTATGTTTCTCATTTAGTATAGTAGATTATACCGTGTTTGGATCTGAAACAAATTTACTGCTTTTTTTGTGGAATTAGGCTCTTCTTTTGAAGTGTTCGACTACTTCTCTTCTTTTTTCCCCGCCTGAATGAACTCAAGAAAAAATGCTAAAAACACTGACAACATTAAACCTGTTATAAAGGCAACGATCACGATCAGTTTCTTCTTTGGTTTCACAGGATAGTCACTGATGATGATCTCACCAACAAGTGCCGAGTTTTTAAAGTTGTGTGGTAGAAGTGCCTGTTCTGCAAGAGAGCGCTTTTCATTCAACTTGGCCAATTTATCTTTTATAGTGATATCGATCTTTCGTTCAAGCTGTTTTATGGTTTTGTTTTCAAGTGCCTTTATGGATGTCTCTATGTCGATAAGACGGATCTCTTGACTCGATATCTTACTCTCTAGACTCCCACGTTCCATAACATTAAGAGCGGTTAGAGAAGGGTTTTTGTTTTGTGTTTTACGAATATTGTCAGTCAGGACCTTGATCTGCTCTTCATTTTTAAGCATGTTCTTTTTAGTCAACTCAAGTTTCTCTTTAAGTTGTGGAAGATGCACTGTTTTTTCATAGGTTAGTGACTCATTAAGTTTGGTCAGTTCACTGTTTTTGACACTGTATATTTGGCGTTTAATGTCGTTGAGATGAGACTCTCTTGACTCTTTAATCTCACTTACGATCGCCTGATGCTTTTGAGTGATCTGGTTAACCACTTTGGACACTTCATTTTGGGAGAGATCATTGCTCTTTCCAATAGCCTTGATCTCTATAAACGAGGCATTCTTTTTAAGAGGCTTTATGGAAGTGATCTTGACATCACGATCTTTGATGTTTTCAAGTATATCAATGTACTCGACCTCCAAACGTTTTGCCAGTTTATTACTGTCGGCAAGTAAAACTTCTTTTCCACCTTGTTTATAGGTTCCTAGCTCAACAAAGGCTTTAGCCTCATACCAGGGAGTGGCTACTAAAGCATAGATAACAGCAAGTAGGGTAAGTGTACCTGTAACAAGAGCTATAAGTTTTTTACGTCGTACTAAAACTTTCCAAAGTTCTCTAATATCAATGGTGTCTTCTTGTATGAAGCTGTCTGTATGTTGGTGCATAGTCTCTCTTGTATAATGGGTTTTTCGACTGATTTTTAAGTAAAATAGTCTCGTATTATACTCTATCTTCATTAAGAATTGCATCAAAAAATTATCTCACTTAAAGGTAGGACCATGTGAGCTTCTATGAAGATTTAATTTACTTTCGAAAACGTTTAAAGACCTTTTAAAAACCAACAGTTGCTTTGCAAAGTGTCTCATCAAAGCTAAAACTCTGTGTTGAAAAGTCTCCTTGTTTGTCATACTTCCCATCTTTGAGTTTATAACTTTGGCATAGAGCTTGTCAGGATAAACGACCACATAATATTTTACTTTTTTAGCCTCATATCTTTGAAGTTTATAGCTTGATCATCGGTGCAGGACTTATGGCTACAGGATACCCTTCATAAAGTTCCCATTTGCCTTTCCCTAGTTTGCAATTATCATAGGAATAATGTTTATAGTAATCTAATCCACCGATTGTTTATCCATTTTGTTTAGTGCAAGTTTTATACCACTCTTCTCACTAATAGGCGCCTTCTTTAAAAAGAACAACTTTAACAGTTTTAAAGAGTATTACAATGTCTAACCAAAGTGACCAGTTGCGAACATACCATTTATCTGTTTCTATTCTAAAGTCATAGTCAGTATCACTACGCCCACTAACCTGCCAAAGACCAGTAATACCTGGCTTAACCATAAAGTAGTACTCAGCATCTTCTTTATAATATTGATCTATCTCTTGCTGTATGACAGGACGTGGACCGACAAAACTCATCTCTCCTCTAAAGACATTCCAAATTTGAGGTAATTCATCTAGGGAAGTTTTTCGAATGACTGCCCCTATTTTTGTGACACGAGGATCTTCTTTAAGTTTAAAGTTTGTTTCCCATTCTTTACGTATCTCTTCATCTTCAGCTAATAACTTCTCAAGTCTATCTTGAGCATCTGCATACATACTGCGAAACTTATAGGTAGGAATCGTTTTACCATTTTTACCTATACGATTATGAGCAAAAAAGACAGGGCCAGGAGACTCTTTTTTTATGAGTATTGCTAATATAGCAATTATTGGTAGAAGAATTGGCAAAAGTAAGATGGCTAAAAGGTAATTGAAAAGTTCATGTAAAATATTTCTGTATTTACTTTTGAGGCGGTTTTTAAAAACCACTAAATTGGTACGTGTATTGAAAAGCTCATATGTTTGAGATGCTGCCATATTATAATCATTGACTATTGGGATAAAGATAACCTCATGTCTCAAACGTATCTCTTTGTCGATGATCTCTTTTAATTTAGAAACTGATACATTTTTAGTATTGATAAATACAGTTTTTGCTTCATTTCCTGCAGGTTTAACATAACCAAGGTAATGGTTATGATATATCTCTTCTGAAAGAAACTCATCATCACCTTGTATTTGGGCTTCACGCTTCCATAATCCCATTTTAAACAGTTTTTTCTTTGTGATATTTTTGCCAATAGGAATCAAAAACACCATAAACATATATGTTAATATAATAACTACACGTGATGTATTGTCAATACTCTTTGTCATAGCAAGTAAACTTAATATGACTAGAAATGATAGTATGAGGGACTTTAGTATTAAAAATGTCTCTTGCCAGAAGTCAAAACGTTTGGTATATATGCCTTCGTAAGTGAAGATTAATATACTAACAATATATATGGGAAGATAGAAAAGGTAACTACTTAGATTATGGTTGAATACATTTGGAAATAGTCCATCATATGTTACTCGTAAAAAGTAGGCAAGAATTATAGAAAGTGCTATTAGGAATAGATCTAAAATTAAAAGTATAAGTTTTGAATATATAGTTTTCATACGGTCATCTTTTTGTAGAATTATAACAGTTTCAACTTAGGAGCGGTTTTTTATTTATGAAAACGTTTAAACACCTTCTCAAAATCTACAGAGGCTTTGTAGAGTGTCTCGTCGAAGTCATAACGCTCTTTTGTGAAGTCCCCCTGCTTATCATACCTGCCATCCTTTAGTTTATAGACTTTGGCATAAAGCTCTTTAGGATAGACTATGACATAGTACATTACTCTTTCAGCTTCGTACTTTTGAAATTTATAACCCTCATTATTTTTTGCGGTTGAAGGAGAGATGACTTCAACGATGATTTCAGGAGCTTTTGTGATGTAATCATCATGAGGCTCATCACAAATGAGGACAACGTTAGGCCGTAAAATAATGTCGTCAGCAAGTTTATAGTCCTCTTCAGAGAGTACTACGCACCTATCACATTCATCAATAGTATTAGTCAGTTGCACCCATAATAGTCTCCAAATATTTCGATAATTATAACATGTTAGCTACGTTTAAAATCATCCTCAAGTCTAACTATGTCATCTTCACCTGTATACTCACCAACCTGTGCTTCTATCAGTATTACTGGTATGACACCATCATTGGCAAGTCTGTGTACCTCACCCATCTTGATGTATGTTGATTCGTTTGGTCGGATGATCTTTGTCTCTTCGCCTACGGTTACAGTAGCTGTACCACTCACTACGATCCAGTGTTCATTTCTATGGTAATGCTTTTGAAGACTCAATCGTTTACCTGGTTTGACAACAATGCGTTTTATCTTATAGCCTGGAGTGTCTTCAAGAACAGTGTACGTACCCCAAGGACGATGTGCTGTTTCATGGATGTGGTGCAGTTGTGAGTCTTGATCTTTTAGCTGTTCAACGACCTCTTTGACCTTTTGAGAGCTACCTTTTTTAGAGACCAGTAGTGCATCACCCGTATCAATGATGATGAGATCTTCTACATCTATCGTTGCAATGGTCTTATCATCTCCATAAACAAGATTGTTTTTACTGTCAACAGAGATATGCTTGTCATTAAGAGTGTTCCCATTTTCATCTAGTGGAAGTTCTTCATACAGGGCATCAAAACTTCCGACATCAGACCACGAAATGTCTGAGGGAACTACCTTGACCTTACTAGAATTCTCCATCACTGTATAGTCTATAGAATCCTCAGGGATAGCCAACATATCTTCTTTTGAGATACGGATCATCTTTCCATCGCTTGAGGATGTCTCCAGTGCCTTTTTAGTGGCATTATAGATTTCAGGTGCGTACTGTTTCAACTCTTCAAGAAATACACCCGCTTTAAACATGAACATACCCGAGTTCCAGTAATATTTTAATGGTAAATTTTGGATGCTCAATTTTGAATTTTCTTTCAAGTAATTTTCAGCAGTTTTTAAATCAGGCTTCTCTTTAAACAATTCAACACTTAAAACTAAACATTCATTATTTTCAGGCTTGGCCTGAATATACCCAAAACCAGTTTCCGCAAAGTTAGGGGTTATTCCAAAAGTAACTAGGTTGTCTCTTTTGGCAAGTTCTATCGCTCTTTCAACAACTTTGGAGTACGCCTCTTCATTTTTGATTAAGTGATCTGATGGTGTGACTAAAACGATTTCCTCTTTATCTAAAGCCATGCAGGCTAAAGCGATAGCGGGAGCTGTATTTCTTCCTACAGGTTCTAGCAGGTATTTGCTATCTGTTTTATCTAACGCCTCTAATTGGTCAAGGGCTAGAAAGTATTGGTCTTGGTTTGAGACTATAAACTGTCTTTCGCAGACCTTAGCATTGCGCTCTACGGTGAGTTGAAAAAGGGAGTTGTCTCCAAATAGTTTTACAAACTGTTTTGGCATTAAAGACCTACTGATAGGCCAGAGCCGTGTACCTGAACCACCGCATAGTATTATATTTGTCATTTTACAACCTCTCTTTTTTAAATATTTCATACTTTTGATTTACAAAAGCTTCTATCTCTTTTTCAAATCTCTCTTTAGAAAACTTTAAAGAGTGTTTTCTTATCTCTATAGGATTGAACTCTAATGTTTCAAACTTCTCTATAGCTTTAGTCAAACTTTCCAATGTTTGTTCTTCAAAATGCACTCCAGTTACAGCATCAATGACAGTCTCTTTCGTCCCACCTTTACCTAAACAGATTACAGGAGTACCACAAGCTTGGGCTTCAACCGGCACGATACCAAAGTCTTCTTCTGCTGCAAAAACAAATGCTTTTGCTTTTTGCATATACTCAAGTAGCACTTCATCACTTGCAAAACCTAAGAATTTTATATTGTTTCCTGAAAATTTTTTTATTTTTTCCATATCAGGACCAGTGCCGATAACCACTAGCTTTTTGTCGGTTTTAGAAAATGTCTCTACAATTAAGTCTATTTTTTTATAAGGTACCATTCTTGAAGCAGTAAGATAAAAACCTTCTTTCTTTTCACATAGCTTAAATCGCTCTACATCCACAGGGGGGTAGATTACTGTAGATTCCTTTCCATAAACTTTTTTGATTCTTCTAGCTATGTAATGAGAATTGGCAATATAGTGGTCCACTCTGTTGCTGGTACTTATATCCCACATACGAATCTTGTGTAAAAAATATTTTGCCACTTTCCCTTTTAATCCTGTGTTTAAACCACTTTCTCTTAAGTACTGATGGTAAAGATCCCAGGCATAGCGAATAGGAGTATGAACATAAGATATATGAAGTTGATTAGAGTGCGTCAATACACCTTTAGCTACTGCATGAGAAGATGAAAGGATGACATCATACTCACTCAGGTCATGTTGTTCTATAGCCAATGGAAAAAAAGGCAAGTAGTTTCTGTATTTTGTTTTGGCTTTTGGAAGGTTTTGTACAAAAGAAGTATGAACTTTTTTACCTTTCAAGATTGTTTCCCTATCTTCGTGACTTAAAAAATCTATAAGACTGTAAACTTCAAAATCATCCCAAATGTTTGTAAAACTTTCTACACATTTTTCAGCTCCAGCGTAAACTGAAAACCAATCATGTACTAATGCCTTTTTCATATACTGTCTCCTTTGATAATTACACCAATACTTAAAGCAATTAATATATAGACTGGTGAAAATAATAATAGATTTGAAAAGAACATTGGAAATAATGTAGAAATAAAGAAAATTGCATATGGTTTAATGGCAATATTATTTGTGAGATTTAAAATTCTTATAGCTTTTATTAAAGTGTATATATAACCAAATAAAAAAAATGAAAATGAAAATAATCCCATTTTAAGAAACATGTATAAGAACATATTATCACTAAAGGAGATATTATTTTTTATAATAGCAATGTCCTTCGGTATACCAGTTAAGAAAAAGAAAATAGAAGAGCCAATATACTCTATAGCTATAGAAATCTTTTCAAACCTTATATCGTAATTAATTAATATAGGATTAGTAC
>JALWKG010000075.1 GCA_027081565.1 Helicobacteraceae bacterium | reverse complement strand
ACTGCATGCTTGGAAAGATCATCATAAACGATAAGACCATGACGACCATTGTCACGGAAATACTCACCCATTGTCACACCAGTGTATGGTGCAAGGAACTGAAGTGCTGCTGCTTCTGCTGCTGTAGCAGTAACAACGATAGTGTACTCCATTGCGCCATGCTCTTCAAGACGACGAACGACCTGAGCAACAGTAGACTCTTTTTGTCCTACTGCAACGTAGACACAGATAACACCGTTACCTTTTTGGTTGATGATCGCATCTAATGCAACAGTAGTCTTACCTGTCTGACGGTCACCAATAATAAGCTCACGCTGACCACGGCCGATCGGCACTAGTGCGTCGATCGCTTTAATACCTGTAGCAAGTGGCTCATGAACCGATTTACGTTCCATGATTCCAGGCGCTTTCTCTTCAACAAAACGGTGTTCTGTTGCTTCGATAGGACCTTTACCATCTACTGGCTCACCAAGTGCGTTTACAACACGACCTATAACAGCGTCACCGACTGGTACACTTAAAAGTTTACCAAGGCGCTTAACGATCATGCCTTCACTAAGTACTTCACTACGTCCAAGAAGAACAACACCAACGCTTGCCTCTTCAAGGTTAAGTACAAGACCCTGTGTTCCGTCTTCGAATTCGACCATCTCACCAGCCATAACATTGCTCATGCCATAAACCTGTGCAACGCCGTCTGCGTAAGAAATTACTGTTCCAGTTTCGTTAATATCAACACTTAGTTCAAAGTTGTCAATACGTTCTTTAATAATTGAGCTGATCTCATCAGCTTGAATTTTAGCTACCACTGTGTTTGCCTCCTATTTAGATTGCTTTTAAGATGTGTTCTACAAGTTGTGCGTTAACGCGTGTTTTAGAGAAATTGATCTCCATATCAAGATCTGCTACTTCAACCTTAAGGCCGTCGTAATCACTCTTGATAAACGTTAATGCTACTGTCGCGTCGACTTTTTTACCCAAACCTGTACTCAGGTCTGTCAAAGTCTTTGCGTCCACATCTTCATTGCTGTAAACAACACCGCTATAGTTCTTAGAACTACGTGCGATCTCTTTACGCATCTCTTCAGCCATTGCGGGAATGATACTGATACGTCCGTTTTCTACTAATAGTTTGATGAAGTTGTTTAACTTCTCCGAACCTGCTGACTTAACAGCGTCAAGTAGAATTGATTCTTTGTCTGCGTTTGCAACTTCCGGGTTCTCCATAACAGCGATAAACTTATCGTTGCTGAAGCTCTCTGTGATTGCATTAAATATCTCAGCGATATTTACCAATGACTCAGTACCAGTAGCTTCACCCAATGATTTTACATAACGTTTTGCGATTAATTCTTGCATTACGCCACCTTCTTCATTATGATACCAGCCATAGCATCTTTGTCCAGTGCAGAACTCTCTTGAGCAAGTACATCATCCATGATCTCTTCTACGAGATTACGAATCATCTTACGTTGTTCAAGTTCCATACCAGCGCCACCTTGCTTTGACATCATCTCTAAGTCTGTATCACACTGCTTGAGGATCTTTTCATTTAAGATCTTACCCTCTTTAGAAGCGGTAGCAATGATCTCTTCAGCCAACTTCTCAGCTTCTGACACCTTTGCTTTTGCAGCTTCTTTAGTCTGCTTGGACTCATTAAGTCTGTCTTGTACTTTTTGCAATTCGTCAGCGATGTCCTGTGAACGACCTCCGAAGAAGTTTTTCACTGGTTCTGCTAACAAGTACCATAAGATACCTGCAAAGATTACAAAGTTAACGGTGCGCTGTACAATGTCTGTACCTGCTTCTGCTGCATGCTCATTGGCAAACACAGAGACAGATATAAACAATAAAGGTAAAAGAATTTTACTCACATCGTTTCCTTATATTTGACTAAACTTAGCTTTAAGTGCTTCTTTATAAAGAGGCACTTGTGACATTAGTGTTGTTTTAAGTTCTTCACGGGATTCCGCTAGTGACTTTTCAAACTCTAGTTTGTCTTTCGCTAATTCAGCACGTTTTGCTTCAATTTTGCTCTCTGCGAGTTCTTTCGCTTCTGCAACCACTTTCTCTCTTATCGCCGCTGCTTCCAACTTCGCTTCGTTTACAATAGACGCAGCCTGTGCAGTTAACTCAGCGATCTCAGCGTCGTTGTTTCCAACTCTGTCTTGATCTGCCTTGATACTTGCATCACGCTCTTCCATGTAAGTGAAGAGAGGTTTGAAAAGCAAACTGTTTAGAACGGCAATAAGGATAAGGAAGACAACGATCGTGATGCTTAATAGCAACGGATTTATATCTAACATACCACCTCCTAAAAGTTGCGCCATTTTACTATAGTATAGATAAAGGCTTTGTTAAAGATGAAGGAGAATTTTGTAATGGTGGACTTTTTGTTGTTTTATAGGGTTTTGTTGTCTGTTAAAGTTACAATATTTTACTTTGTTTCTATTATTGTAAATATCTTTTATAAATAATGTTTATCTTTTTCATTAAATTTTCTTCATTCGTTATATATTATTGAGAGTATATCTTCATCCCATTCACCCTCACTATTTGCACGACTCGGCATTTAGTGCCTCACTGTATTACGCTGTTGGCGTTAATGTACCGACAAAAAAGTAAGCAAAAAAGCTCTCGAAACGGCTTCGAGGTCGGTAGCTACCGACTCCCCGACTTCCATTCGCTACGTTTCGAAAAGAACAAAGCGGTAACGCACCTTTTGGATGTAAAAGCTATTTGCTTTTATCCCTGTTCTAACTTTCTTTTTATAGCGATTGAGTTTTGGCGTAGCAGTTTCCTCGACTCCGAGTATTCTAACTTTCCTGATGCTCAGGTAGGGATTAAAACGAAGTTTTAACTTTAAATCGATGCGTCACCTTGTGCTCTTCCTTCGCAACCCCTGCAGAGCAGACTAGAGCTTCATGAGGCCCGTTAAGAAAACGGCTCTGTTTGAGCGTTTAGCGAGTTAGTCGTTTTTAGGGTCTCATGAAGTGGAAGGATGGCACCCGATAGCTATCGGGCTCGAAGCCGTTGCGAGCGGTTTTTTTGTTTATTTTTTTGTCGAGTCAAAAAAAGAAAGGGTAGCAAGATGAAGTTTTAATGTTCAAAGAAGTTCAAGAGCGAAGAGCAACAAGAAGTAGACTCCGGATCAAGTCCGGAGTAATGAAGACACAAAAAAGATGAAGAGATCAAACTTTAGTAATCTTCCTCGTCATCATCCTCATCATCAAATCGCACCAAAGTCTGAGCCTTCATCTTCTTGACTTCATGAACACTCTCAATATCTCTGTTGGCAAGGTTTTCAAGTAAAACCGTAGCATACGCCCCTTTAGGCAGTGCAAAAGAGAGCTCATAGGTACTCTCTTTTGTATGAAACTTGGACTTGATCTCTTTAGGGTAGATCCATGCTGCACGGCGTTCTCCTGCCATTGCAACCTCATCATCATCGTGACGGGCTTCAATAGCTCCAGCGGCTCCACGTGCACGCCATGCCTTTTTACCAACTAGCATACCAGTAGGTTGAAGCTTACGCTCTTTGTACGGCTTTTTAACGGCTTGCAAGTCTGTCACATTGACCCACTTGTTGTTCATCACATCGTGCATCACATCACCAGGTAACACTTTAAAGATAGAAGACTGTGCCTGGATCTGTTTGACCTCTTCTGTACTCAAACCCCACTTCTTTTCAAAAGCACTAAAGTCCATATAGTCAAGTTCTCTACAAAGTTGCACACGCTCTACCAACCAGTCGTTAAAAAGGTAAGATTGATAAGCATTACTCATAAGCTTGTTTAGACGACGGTCTCTAAAGACTTTAGAACCATGCGCTGCTTCTCTGGCCTTTTCAAAATGGTTTTCATCATGTCCAAAACGCTGGTATCCAAAATAGTTAGGGACACCCTGACGGATGATCTCTTGAAGGACTTTGTCCATCTTCGCCGCAGCATCAGGCGTAACATCATGTAAACGGATCTTAAAACGGTTTCCTTTAAGATCTCCAATATTAAGCTTTTCTCGACTTAAAAAAGATCCTAAGATCTCTATCTGTGGATGGTGGAATTTCTTAAAAAACTTCTCAAATGAAGCCGGCATACAGATGTACTGTGTGGTAGTTGCATACTTGTCTTTCAGACCGGCATACGAGATATTGTTAAACTTTGTCTGCTCTTCTAAAATAGAGATAAGCTCTAACGTGGACATGTCAACCTTCTTAATAAGAAGGTGGATGTAGTTTCCACTTTTACCCGCCTCATAAAGAGGGATCTCATCAACAATAAAGTCATCACGAGTGGGTTTAAAACTAAAGCTTACAGGGTTATGGTTTTGTATATATTTTCTTTTCATTACATTCTCTTTTTATTGACGCTTGGAAAGTGCTTCTTTAAAGCCCCATCCCCGTCGTGCTTCTAGCACTTTTTTATGATCGATCTCGGCGATCATCAACTCTTCACTGTCACCTAAATGTTCTTCTATTTCACCATAAGGGTTGGCAAGTACCGAGTCGCCGTAGAAGTGCCATGTGTAGTCATCTTCTTTATAATCACCGATGCGGTTAGCGCGAAGGATGTAACAGTTGTGTGTAAACGCCCTTGTCTTAATGATCTCTTTCCAACGCTCATGCGACTCAAAAGTCGAGATGGTCGGTAAGAGCACACAGTCTACATTTTTCATTGATGCATAGTACCAAAGATCATCGAAATGAAGCTCAAAACCGCCCATGATCATAAACTTAAGGCCCTCATGACTAAAGCTCATCGGTGCTTTAATACCTTCTACAGGGTTGGCAAAATACTTCTCTTCATTCCAGTGTGGATAGTTTATCAAAAACTGTTGATGATAATAACTGATAGAGTTCGGAGAGATCTTGGCGATCACCTTGTACGGTGCTTTTTTCTTGATCATAATAATAGGAGCCACGATTACCATGTTATGTCTGTGTGCCATCTCTCTTAAGACAGAGAGTTGGTGTTCACTCTGTTCTTTGATCATCGAGATCGGGGTAGACTCCAACTCTTTAAAAAAAGAGTTCAGCATGTACTCTCCTAAAAGAAGCAGCTTTACCCCCTTTTTCTGAGCAATACGCACAAAATGATAAAGCTTTGTAGAGCTCATGCCAATGGACTGAAGTTGTAAAACGGCGACTTTCATTGGCAAGGTCTCCTTAATTCGTTCTGATCTGTTCTATTTGAAGTTGGGCATCTTCTAACATCTTCTGCGCTGCTTGCAGCTCTTTCATACCCTCTTCATAAGCTTTAACACTGTCACTTAATGTGATCTCAGGGTTCATAAGCTTCTCTAAGATCTGCTTCGCTTTTTCGACTCTGACTTCAAAATCTTCTGCTGTTTTTTTACTCATGTAGTGCCTTTGTGACATAACTGTCAAATTTTTCTAACTCGACCAAAAATGCATCATGGCCATAATTACTATCTACTTCCAAATAATCACTTTTCAATGTTTTACGGGTAGCCAAACGCTCGTAAATAAGTTGCATCTCTTCACTTTTAAAAAGCATATCATCTTTAAAACCTATAAGATACATCTCTGACTCTACCTTGAGCAGTGCCTGTTCTAAAGAGTCAAAGCCACGAGAGAGATCGTAAATATTGATCGCTTTAGTGATGTAAAGATAAGCCAAAGGGTCAAACCATTTGGTAAAGTTATGCCCATTATACTCAAGGTATGACTCCACCTGAAACTTTCCAAAAAGTTCGTAGAGACCATCTGTACGTTTGTATTCTCGTCCAAACTTCTCTTGCATAGAGTGTGGAGAGAGAAAACTGATATGTCCAGCCATACGTCCTACAGCCATACCACTCAAACCATTTTCATGTAGATCAGCAGGATCATAATAGCCATTTTTAAAATCAGGATCATGCAAGATGGACTCTTGCGCTACCTTGTTAAAAGCGATGGCCCAAGGCTGTGTAGCATAGGTAGCGGCCATTGTAATGATCTTTGTAGCAAACTTGGGAAAGTGTATAGCAAACTGCAGTGCTTGCATACCTCCCATAGAACCACCCACTATGGCATGAACATGGTGGATACCCAAACGATCAAACAAAATACGCTGTGCTTTGACCATGTCCTTAATACTGACTACTGGGAACTTATAACGATAAGACTCAAGATGTGGATACATCGTAGACATAGGACCAGTAGAGCCAAAACAGCTTCCTATGACGTTGGTCGAGATAACAAAAAACTCATCCGTGTCTATAGCTTTACCCGGGCCTATCAGACCATCCCACCATCCTGGTTTGTTCTCGCCATCATAATAGCCTGCAGCATGATGAGAACCGGTCAAAGCGTGGCAGACAACGATGATGTTAGACTTCTCTTCATTCATCGTTCCATACGTCTCATAGGTAATATCATACGGTTCTAAAATACGTCCACTTTCCAGATAGAGAGGGTTGGTAAAGTGCTCTGTATGGGTCTCCAGGTTCAGGAGTTCTCTACTCTTTTGTGCTTCGATGATTACGCCTCGAGTGCCTGAG
>JALWKG010000074.1 GCA_027081565.1 Helicobacteraceae bacterium | reverse complement strand
ACTTTGTCAAGTACACTGACTAATATATTTGGTATTACTGTTTAATAATTCTATACTTCAAAAAAAAACTTCTCTATGAGAAAATGTTAAATTAATGGACATCTCTCTTTCCTGAATACCATGCATGCATTCTCTTAATCCCCTCTTCCAGTGCTACCTTATGATGCCAACCTAATGCATGCAGTTTTGATGGGTCAGTCAGTTTCTTCATCGTTCCATCCGGCTTGTCACTGTTGAAATACAGTTCACCGTTAAAACCTACAAGATCCTTTATCATGTATGCTAATTCTTTAATACTTACATCGATTCCTGTTCCAATGTTTATATGGGCATTACGGATCTCATTGCTTAATTTTGAATGTTCAATATTTGACTTTGAATTATTTACAACATCTTTAAAGTCTCTGTTTTCCATGAGGAAGACACAGGCGTCAGCCATATCCTCACTCCATAGAAATTCACGGCGGGGCTTACCACTGCCCCAAATCTCTATGGAAATACTTGCTTCTCTTTTAACGCCATACTTTTGCAGTATGGCAATGATCTCTTCTTCTGTTGATGATCCGTCTACACCTTCAATAGGTTGCTTGTTAAAATCTTCTCTAAGCACATCCCATTTTTTCTCTTGCAAGGCTTTACCCAGATGTATTTTTCTAATAAGCGCAGGAAGAACATGCGACTTCTCCAGGTCGAAGTTGTCATGGGGGCCATAGAGGTTGGTTGGCATAACTGAAATGTAGTTGGTTCCGTACTGAAGGTTATAGCTCTCACACATCTTGATACCCGCGATCTTGGCGATGGCGTAAGGCTCGTTGGTGTACTCAAGTGTATCTGTCAACAGACACTCTTCGGGCATAGGCTGTGGTGCATTTTTAGGGTAAATACAGGTCGAGCCTAAAAACATCAGTTTTTTGACACCATGAAGATAGCTCTGGTGGATGATGTTGTTTTGGATCTGAAGGTTCTCATAGATAAAATCAGCACGATAGGTGTTGTTGGCAATGATGCCACCTACCTTCGCTGCCGCAAGGAAGACATACTCTGGCCTCTCCTCTTTAAAAAAGGCAGCAACAGCCTGCTGATCCAAAAGGTCCAGTTCATCATGAGTCTTGCCAACGATATTGGTATAACCTTTAGCCTTGAGGTTGTTGAGTATAGCCGAGCCGACAAGTCCTCTGTGACCTGCTACATATATCTTTGCATCTAAATTCATTTGCACCCTTTTCCATCTTTTTCACCAACAATAAATAGATATTTTACGTGTTTATAGCATTAGAGATATAATCTCATATAGTCTTAACCTGTTGGCTAATACTCTTTATTTATTCAAAATAATTCATAGTCTGATACCCACCATCTTTAAGGTACTGATCTTTAGTCATAAAATGGAGGTCGGACTGCATCATATCATTGACAAGGTCTTCTAGTTTATGTTCTCTTTTCCATCCAAGTTTAGTCTCTGCTTTTGTCGGATCGCCAATAAGAAGGTCGACTTCTGTCGGGCGGAAGTACCGTGAGTCTACACCAACAACTTCTTTACCGATCTCTACCTGATAGTCAGGATGCGAACAGCTAACAACGTATGCCTTCTCATCAACACCCTCCCCTTTAAACTCAAGTTCGATACCTGCGTAAGCAAAAGCCATACGAACGAAGTCACGTACTGTTGTAGTAACACCTGTAGCAATAACCCAGTCCTCTGGTTCATCTGCTTGGAGGATAAGCCACATCATTCTGACGTAGTCCTTAGCATGACCCCAGTCACGTTTGGCATTCAAGTTACCAAGAAAAAGTTTGTCTTGAAGACCAAGTGCTATCTTCGATGCGGCACGGGTGATCTTACGGGTAACAAAGGTCTCACCACGCACTGGAGACTCATGGTTGAACAAAATACCATTACAAGCAAACATATCGTAGGCTTCACGGTAGTTTACGGTGATCCAGTATGCGTACATCTTGGCAACAGCGTAGGGCGAACGTGGATAAAAAGGTGTTGTCTCTGTTTGTGGGACTTCCTGTACCTTTCCAAAAAGCTCTGATGTCGATGCCTGATAGATACGTGTTTTCTCAGTAAGACCTAAAAAACGTACAGCTTCGAGGATACGAAGGGTTCCTGTACCATCTGCGTTGGAAACATACTCCGGCGTTTCAAAAGAGACAGCAACATGGCTCATGGCAGCAAGGTTGTAGATCTCATCAGGATGGGTCTCTTGGATGATACGAGTAAGGTTCATAGAGTCTGTCATATCACCATAGTGGAGAATTAGGTTACGGTTTTCAACTTGAGGGTCTTGGTAAAGGTGGTCAATACGGTCTGTATTAAACATAGAGGCACGACGCTTGATACCATGAACAATATACCCTTTTTTAAGAAGAAACTCCGCCAAATAAGAGCCGTCTTGCCCTGTGATACCTGTGATGAGTGCTACTTTTTGTTCTGCCATTGATTTTCCTTTATGCTTATTTTGCACATGGCATTTCACATGCAACACTATGCTTAAGCTCTCTGATAATCATCAGAGATACGGACGATATCATCCTCACCCACATACTCACCAACCTGAGCTTCTATCATGACCAATGGTATCTTACCAACATTTTCAAGACGATGGAGTTCACCCATAGGAATGTAGGTTGACTCGTTAACACGTACAAGAAACTCCGCTTCTCCGCGTGTCACTGTTGCTGTGCCAGAGACAACGATCCAGTGTTCGGAACGGTGATAGTGCTTTTGCAAAGAAAGGCGTTTGCCCGGTTTCACAACAATACGCTTGACCTTATAGCCCTCAGCTTCATCCAAGACAGTATAGGTACCCCAGGGACGATGTGCCGTAACATGGATGTTTGGCAATTCGGAGTTGCGCTCTTTAAGCTGTTTGACAACGTTTTTGACCTTCTGAGAGCTCCCTTTTCTGGAAACCAGGAGTGCATCTGCTGTGTCGATGATAAGCAGGTCATCAACATCGATAGTCGCTACCAACTTTTCAGAGATGACAAGGTTGTTCTTAGAGTCTTGGATGATGAGATCGTTACCTTGAGTAGAAGAGGCATTACCTGCTTCATCTTGTGGTAACTCTTCATAAAGTGCATCGAAGCTTCCGAGGTCACTCCATGCGATGTCTGATGGGACGACCTTAACACTGTCACTCTTTTCCATTACCGCATAATCGATACTATCTTCAGGAATAGCTGCCATATCATCATGAAAAATACGGATCATCTCTTCACTTTTGGCATTTTCATAGGCTGTAAGTGAAGTCTCATAGATCTCTGGAGTGTGTCTCTTTAACTCGGCTAAGAAATACCCTGCTTTAAAACAGAACATACCACTGTTCCAGTAGTAGTTGCCTGCTTCAATATATGAGGTCGCTGTTTTCAGATCAGGTTTTTCCTTGAAAGAGAGAACATCCAGTCCTCCATTTTCCATTTTCGATTTTCCATTTTCCGAGGCATTCGCCTCAATGTAACCAAAACCTGTCTCTGGGTACTGTGGTGTAATACCAAAAGTGACCAGCTTGTCCGATGCTGCCAATACTTTCGCTTTTTCAACAGCTTCAAGATAGGCTTTCTCATCTTTTATAAGATGGTCTGAGGGTGTCACAAGAACGATCTCATCGGGATCAAGTGCAAGACAGGCCAACGCGATCGCAGGTGCCGTGTTACGACCAACTGGTTCAAGTAGGTATTTGGCTTTATAATTTTGCAGTGCCATCTCATCAATCTGATCGACGGCAAGGAAGTATTGCTCAGCATTTGAGACGATGAACTGTGCATCGCAGGCTTTTTGGTTGCGTTCTACAGTCTTTTGAAAAAGAGATTCACCTTCAAAAAGTTTGACAAATTGCTTGGGCATAAGGGTACGGCTCAAAGGCCACAGTCGTGTTCCACTGCCACCACATAAAATAATATTGGTCATGTCTGCTCCACTATTCAATCCTTGAATAATACTGTTTTACTCATATGATAACGCTTTGTGGGGTGTCATAGGTACAAGGAAATGGGGAATCTTGAATACTAAAGAAGGAAAATCAAGAGCGGTTGTCAAGAGTTTATTTAAGGATTATCTTCTAGATTTATATCGTCTACCTATTGCACTGCACTTAAATCATGGATGTGACAAGTTTCTCTTGAAAACAATCTTTAGAAAATATAGCTACCGTTAAGCGTATAAAAGTACACATCAACAGTAATTATTTTATACGGTTCTTCTTAAAATAGGAATTTTTGATTTGATTAATGTTCTATTTTTAAGTGTAAGTGGTGGGTCCTGCGAGACTCGAACTCGCGACCACTCCGTTATGAGCGGAGGGCTCTAACCAACTGAGCTAAAGACCCACAGTTGAGAGAGCGAGATTATAGGCAAAGTTTCTTTAGACAAAACTTTTTTTACCCCGTCCTGTGTACATTTCTTGAAATCTAAAAGACAAAAGGTTCTCCAAAATGGCAAAAAGGATCATAAAGTTGACAAAACTACTGCCTCCATAGCTGAACATGGGCAGAGGCACACCTACTACTGGTGCCAAGCCCATCGTCATTGCAATGTTGACAGAAGTATAGATAAAGATCATCAGCGAGATCCCTGCCGCAACCACCTTGATGTACATGTCACTATTATAAGTACTCAGACTTAACAGATGTAAAACAATAGCAGCGTAGAGTGCTATCAGTAAAAAAGCACCTACAAAACCAAAGCGCTCAGTGACATAGGCAAAAATAAAATCACTTGAAGCGATGGGTAAAAACTTCATCTGAGTCTGTGTCGCCTCATCTTTTACCTTACCTATAACACCTCCGGAGCCTATAGCTATAATGGATTGTTGCACATGATACGAAGGCTTTTCAGCTAAAAAATCTGAAATACGCTGTTTCTGATAGGCGTGGAGTTGGGTGTATAAAAGAGGTGCTGAAATAAAAACAGCTGCTGCCAAGGTCGCCCAGATCTTCCAGTTGACACCTACTAAAAAAAGGGTCCCCACTCCAATAAGAAGCAGTACCGTCGCCGTACCAAGGTCAGGCTCTTTGGCAATAAGGATAAAAGGCAACAAAATGTAGAAGCTGATCTTCAAAAAGTCCATAAGTTGGTAACCATCTTTTGGCGGCGGGTTTTTACTGATAATATAGGCCAACATCAGGATAAATGCCGGTTTCATCAACTCAGAAGGCTGAAGGGTAAAGTGCGTGAAAGGGATCTCGATCCACCGTTTGGCACCAAGACGGGCATGTCCAAAAAACTCTACAGAGATAAGAAGTATGATGTTAAACCAGTAAAAAAATGGGATCAACCAGTTAAACCGCCGCAACGGTAACATAAAGAAAAAAGCGAAGACCACAATACCAACACTCACATAGACAAAATGCTTCTGCGCCAAGACCGGATGCACTTCACCAATGAGCCAATGAGAGATAATTATAAGAGGCAAAAGTAATATAATGGTGGGATAATCAAAATGTGCTAAAATACGGCGATCAATTCTAAACACAATTAGTACCTTTTTAATATCATATTTTTTTTAATTGGCAGATTGTAACATAACGGACAATAATGGCACCAAAAACTAGTACCTATCTCGTAGCTCAAGCATCACGTCTTGATGCCTTTTTAAGTGAACAACTTAACGTCACGCGCAACCAAGTTGTGCAGCTTATCAAACAGGATGCTGTTAGAGTCAATGGACGCAGCACTTCCAAACCTGGACTCAAACTCAAGGTCGACCAAGAGGTTATCATCACCTTTCCTGAACCAAAAGTAACCGAAGCGCTTGAGATCGATTTTGATGTCGAGATCCTTTTTGAAGATGACGACCTTTTAGTCATCAACAAACCCTCTGGGCTGACCGTCCACCCTGCTCCAAGTGTCAAAGAGGCTACGTTAGTAGACTGGCTTAAACATAAAGGGATCCGTCTCTCTACCATCAGTGGAGAAGAGCGTCACGGCATCGTTCACCGTCTGGACAAGGGCACCTCCGGTGTCATGGTAGTTGCCAAGAGCAATGAAGCGCATGAGGGACTCTCTGCCCAACTCCAGGACAAGTCGATGGGCCGTTTTTACCTGGCCATTATCAACCCTCCTCTTAAAGATACTACCGTTATCGTAGACAAACCTATTGGTCGCAGTGCACAAAACCGTCTTAAGATGGCAGAAGTCGAAGGGGCAAAAGCCGCCAAGACCCATTTTCAACATCTCGCCTATACTACCGACGAGAAAAATGAGCTGATCGCCTGTAAACTCTTTACCGGACGGACCCATCAGATCCGTGTCCACCTGGAGACCTTTTCACGTCACATCTTGGGAGACCACCTTTATGGTGTCAAAAATGACAAGTTGGAGCAGATCATGCTCCATGCATATATCCTCTATTTTATCCACCCAACCACAAAAGAGAGGTGCCAGTTTACTGCACCACTCAGTGCCCATATGCAAGATTATATAACTAAAAACTTTGAACAGGAGATCATCAATGAACAACTACCTCATGAAAATTTTGAGCGCCACTTCGATATTAGTGCTTCTTAGCGCTTGTAATG
>JALWKG010000073.1 GCA_027081565.1 Helicobacteraceae bacterium | reverse complement strand
ATGCCATCAAGAATGCTCGTCATAACCTTACCTGTACGTAGTCCTTTAAAGCTGTGGAACATATGTTCTACGGAGCCTTCCATGTTTAATTTACACTCTTCGATGATGTCGTTTGTCATTGTTTCTCCTTAAGGTTTTACTAGCATTAAACTGCTTTGACGATTACCACTTTTTAGAAAGATACGGGTGCGATGCATCTTTAGTCTTTGGTTGACGTGAGCAGCCAGATTTCCGTCTTTGAGGGTAGCTACTTTCCAACCCTGACCAGAGATATAGTACTCTATCTTTTTTACCTCTTTGGGTAAAGTGGCTTTCAGTGTCGTGATTTTACCATTTTTTGGCCAATCTTTTGGATTAATCCATGTGGTTGGCAATGTTTTTGTACGAAGTTTTACTTTTATGTTGTTGGCACCCGTCAATGCCGTACGATCAAGGTCATGCATATCACTATGTTTATCGACCGCACCAGCATTTTGGTTGATAATAAGGTCAAAGTCAAAAGTCTCTAACTGTTTTCGTACACGTGCATTGTACTCACCATAAGGGTAGGCATAATACTTAGGTTTGTAGCCCAGTTGTTTTTGCATGATGTCCAGGCCCTTTTTAGAGTCTTTGCTGATGGCTTGATCATTCATAGAGACAAGATGCGGGTGTGCGTATGAGTGAAAACCGATCTCTCCGTACTTTCCAGTCTCTTTGATCTGCGCCCATGACATATAGTCTCCATAGTTGCCTACAGTAGCTTGTACGTAGACAAAAAGGGTGAAAGGGTAGTGATACTCTTTAAAAAGGGGCAGACCGTTGTTATAGAAACTTTTGAAACTGTCATCTATTGTTAAGACCACCCATTTATCGCTGATCTCTTCACCATTTTGCAGTGCTTGATGTAACTGTTTGAGTGAGATGACTTGGTAGTGATGCTTTTTTAGGTATTCGAATTCAGCACGAAGTGTCTGTGTAGAGGTGTTGGTTGTAGGGTGTCTGTTATCATCAAAACGGTGAAATACAAAGAGATGGGCATCTGCCCAGAGGTATAGTGGAAGGAGCGTAAGGAAAAAAAGCTTACGCATCTGACTATTTTGTTGTGTTAGCTTCTGCTGCAGGAAGTTGTACTGCTTTAGGTGCTTCAGTAACCGGTGCGGCTGCAGGAGCAGCAACATCAGTTGTCTCTGCAATATTGTCAACTACAGAGGCGCTGCTCTCTTGAGCGTAGAAGTAACCAAGTGTTATCGTGTTGACAACAAAAAGAAAACCGAAAAAGAATGTCATTTTAGCTAAAAAGCTACCTGGACCCTTAGCTCCGAAAACAGACTCATTTGAGCCACTGTAAGCGCCAAGACCAATACTTGAACTTTTCTGAAGTAAGACAGCGATTACGATGATCACCACTAAAACGATTTGAGTTATAAGCAAAATGCTTGTCATTGATAGACCTTATATAAGATTAGTTCGCGAATTATAGCGAAAAAAGTTAAAAACAGATTTTCTATCACAGTGAGTAGGGTATAATTAGAGCATTAAAAGGCCTTAGGGTACTGTTTTTGGGATAAATATGAAAAAAGTTTTTATATTAATAGTTATTTTATTGTCATTTATGAGTGTACTTTTTTTAATGCAAACGGATGTTTCAGGCGGACAGAAAAGACTCAAGGTAACGACGAGTACCTTTGCGCTTTATGATATTACTAAACATATTGGCGGAGAGAAAGTGGACGTTGAGATGGCGATCCCTTTTGGTGTGGAAGTCCATAGTTTTGAGCCCACACCAAAAACGATCATAGAGATCAAAAAAAGTGCACTTTTCCTTTATAGTGGTGCCAGTCTAGAACCCTGGATCAAGAAGTTGAATGTGAATGAAAACATGTTGGACATGAGTCAGTTTGTTGTGCTAAAAGAGATCCATGAGAACGAAGAGGATACCCACCATCATCATGAACATTATGATCCACACTACTGGTTAGACATAGAGAACATGAAGCTTTTAACACAAAAGATCACGCTTGAACTGGTCAAACTACAGCCTGAAGATGAGGCCTATTTCTTAAGTAATGCTGCAAGCTATATGAATGAGCTCACACTTTTGGAAGAGGAATACGCGAAGGGTTTTAAAGAGTGTGTAGTAAGAGAGGTTGTATTGCAGCATAATATCTTAGGTTATGTGGCCCCACGTTACAAGTTTCATGTCTCTTCTTTAAGTGGTCTCTCTCCTGATGCTCTCACGAATGCAAAAAAAATGGCGGAACTCTCAAAGATGATTAAAAAAAGAGGGATTGATGTTCTTTTCTTTGAATCTTTTGTAAGTGATCGTATGATTAATGCCTTGGCACAGGAAAATGGTGTAAAGGTGGATTATTTGGAGCCTTTAGCCAACATTACAGCACGTCAAGCAAAAGTACAGATGTCCTATGTTGATGGTATGAGAAGTAATCTTGAAAAACTGAGCAGTGCAATGAGATGTCAATGAAATTTATATCTCCAGTCTTTGAGGTAAGTAACCTTACTTTTCGTGCTAATGAGCAGAGTATCTTAGAAGAGATCTCATTGACGATACTTCCTGGAGATTACTGTGCGATCATTGGGCCAAACGGTGGAGGCAAAACAACGCTTATTCGCCTTTTATTAGGGTTGGAAAAACCGACTTCAGGGCAAATAAAACTTTTTGGACAGCCTATTAACAAGTTTAAACGCTGGTCCAAAATAGGCTATGTTCCACAGCGTGCGGCAGGGTTGGACCAAAACTTTCCAGCCACTGTTTTAGAGGTTGTAAAAATGGGTCGTATCGCCACACAAGGACTTTTTGCAAAAGCGACGCGAGAAGACAGAGAAGCTATTGAAGAAGCGATGATAAAGATGGATGTCACTGACATCCAAAACAAACTGGTAGGTGAGCTTTCGGGTGGCCAGAGACAGCGTGTCATGATAGCAA
Organism: Helicobacteraceae bacterium; assembly: GCA_027081565.1. Taxonomy (GTDB): domain Bacteria; phylum Campylobacterota; class Campylobacteria; order Campylobacterales; family Sulfurimonadaceae; genus Sulfonitrofixus. Next base: position 3,611 of record JALWKG010000073.1, on the reverse strand, counting down.
GGGCCCTCGCGTCCAAGCCAGAGGTCTTGATACTGGATGAGCCTAACACCGGTGTTGATGTCATCTCTCAAAAACGCTTTTATAAGTTATTAAAAGAGCTTAACGCGCAAGAGAAGATGACGATCATCTTTATAACGCATGACATAGGAGTGATCGTAGATGATATTGGAAGATTGTTTACAGTGAACCAAACACTTTTGACCTGCAATAATCCCAAAGAGGCGATCAGTTGTGATGATATGAGTGCACTCTATGGTATAGATGCCCATCTTATTCATAACCATCATCATCATTGATCTGTGAAAAATCGCAGTATAAAATAAGAGCAATAGAAAAGGGAGCATAACAAAATGAGAAGATCAAAGACAACCTGCTTATCATTTATCATCGACCATTCACCTGCTCCAAAGGAGCAATATTGTTAGAAATGTTCTCTTACGACTTTATGATCCGTGCCTTTGTTGCGGGAATCATTATTGCCATTCTCGCAGCGATCAGTGGTTCTTTTATTGTTCTGCGTCGTTACTCTATGATTACAGAGACCTTAGCCCATTCGGCTTTGGTCGGTGTAGCAGTTGGTGTGATCGCAGGGAGCAATCCATTGTGGATGGCGGTGGTGGCTGCATTGTTGAGTGCATGGATCATTGAGTACCTTCGCAGCTATTTTCATCTCTACTCTGACTCTGTGTTAGCGATCATGCTTTCGGGCTCTCTTGCCCTTGCTGTCATCATTGTCTCCTTAGCGGGAGCATTTAATAGTTCACTCTTTTCCTATTTATTTGGCTCTATACTCTCTGTGACTGAAAATGATCTGGTGGTGATGTCTCTTTTTGGGGTGATTGCTTTGAGTTTATTGGGGGTTTTTTACAAACAGCTCTACTTTATAGCTTATGACGAAGAGGTGGCGAGAACCAGTGGTATTAAGGTCGACATGCTTAACTTCTTATTAGTGAGTATTGTTGCTATCATTATCGCGCTCTCCATACGTATTGTGGGGACCTTACTGATCGGCGCAATGATGGTTATCCCAACTGTGGCAGCTTTACGTTTTAGACAGGGCTTTGCCAAAACGATTTTGATAGCCTTGCTGTTTTCAGTAGTGGCAGTGATTGTGGGTATGAGCAGTTCGTACTTTTTCTCTTTACCAAGTGGGGCAACAATTGTACTGACCCTGTTGTTCATTTTTATCTTTTCATTGATCGTGAACCGCCGATGAAGGTACAAAACGAGTTTTCTAAATATGCAGAAGATTACGGAAACTACAACATCATTCAAGAGAAGGTGGTTAAAAAGCTTGTGGATGACCTAGAGCGTCAACCCAGAACGGTTTTAGATCTTGGTTGTGGCAAAGGGGCGCTTTTTAATGCCATTGACTGGCCTGTCTCTCATTTTGTAGGAGTAGACTTTGCCCCACGTATGTTAGAGTTGCATCCTAAAGAGGCAAATCACGTAGATGTGGTGGAGTGTGTTTATGGTGATTTTAATGATGTAGCACTTTTTGAACAACTCTCTTATCACAATTTTGAGCGTATATTTTCAGCATCAGCACTTCAGTGGGCAGATGACTTAGAGGGTGTCTTTACCAATATAGCCTCACTAAACAGACCCCTTTCGTTGGCTATTTTCAGTGGCAGCACCTTTAAAACACTTTTTGAAGTTGCTGGGGTAGAACCGCTGCTTCGTAGCAGCAAAGAGATCATTGCGATGGCCAAGCGCTATTTCCACGTAGACATTGAGATCGTTCAGTATAGACTTGAGTTTGGCTCAGTACGTGAGATGTTTCGTTATATCAAAAAAAGTGGGGTAAGTGGACATCGTAATCTTTTGGGATATAAAGAGATGAAACGGTTAATGCAGGACTATCCTCTGGATTATTTGGAATTTGAAGTTATTTTTATTCAGAACTAAGAAGGTTCTCTTTTTCGAGTTGGTAGAGTGCATAGCGTAAGGACTTAAAGTTCTCAGAGAGTGTGGGATCTACTATCTTGTACAACTCCTCTAAAACACGAGAAGATTCCTGCGCCCGTTTATAGTTAGCAACGATGATACTCTCTAAAGAGTCTCGGTTCATCTCACTACTTACTGTTGGTCTTAAGACATCATTTACACTGTCTCTGGAGTTAAGAAGGTTTTGCAGGTCATCAATTCTGCTTTGGTGACGTATCTCTTTTAGCCTGGAGGCGAGACCTTTGTTATTATGGACATATCTCGCAATATCTTCAATAACACGGACCCCCTCTTTTAAGCGATTAAGATTGGCATCTATAACACGGTAAAGAGAGGGCTCGATCTGTGTTGTCATCTACTTGTTTTTTCTTTTAGACTGTTTGGCCATTTTGGCTTTTTTCTTGGCTTTGGCTTTAGCCTTGTCAGAGACTGATTGACGTGCTCCGGTTTCTTGTTTTGCATTGGGGTCAGTATTGGTACCGAAAGTATTTTTTTTAGAGCGGGCCTTGAAAGCAATTTTAATGCCGTCATCCATCTCTACACTGGAAGTATTTGATCTAGACATGTGTTTCCTTAGATTATATTGGCGGTATTATAACATTATTGAAGAGGGAAGTTTGAAGTGTGTAAGTGAAGAGCCGAAGCTCTTAAAAAAGTGTTAGTCGTCGCCGCCAAAGATACCAAGTAGCTGAAGCAGTGCCGTAAAGATGTTTAAGAAGTCAAGATAAAGTGCTATTGCACCATCAATAGGTGTCTCGTAAGCACCATTCATGATGTTTTGTGTGTCATAAACAACCATAACACTGAAGACAAGAACTACAGCAGCGGAGATGATTACTGACATCAAAGGACTTCCTAAGAAGAGGTTAATGATAGAAAAACCAATGATCACAAAAAGTGCGATCATCAAAGGCTTTCCATAACTTGTAAGGTCCGCTTTGGTCTTAACAGCAAAGTAACTCATTCCCGCAACAATAACAGAAGTCATAGCAAAAGCATTACCAACAATAGTCGCTCCACCACTCATACCAAGTGTATAGGCTAAAAGTGGTGCAGTCATAAGTCCTGTCATAAAGACAAAACTAAACATAACGATCAGGTTGATGCCTGGCTTGCGTTTGACAGCAAAGAGTCCAAAGAGTAGTGCAAACTCTAAAATAATAAGTGGAATAAACCACGCTTGTATTGTTGCAGCCAGTGGTACACCCACATAAGCTCCAGCAGCACCTGCCATTAAAGAGGCAGCAAACAGTTTGTAAGTCTCTTTTACAAACGAAACAATCTTAGTTTCTGAACGTTGTCCATATCCTGCAAGATTTTCTCTTGCGTAATCACGATCATATAAACCCATATAAATCCTTTTGAGGGCCCACAGTATGGGGCCTTAGTTATGTCAGCACTATACCTCATTTTTTACAACATTTGGTAAATATTTTGTCTTATCTCGCCATATGAAATTCTAAGCTATACATATATATGCCTTTTAAAGAAAAATGTAGCCCAAATATAAACATAAAGACACAAACCATTACCTAAATATACAAATCCAAAAGAATTTACAAATTCCTTCTAAAAGCACTTGACATTGAATCCATAATCTCCTATAATTCCCGTCCACAAACGAAGAGACGTTGTTAAAAACGACTCAGAGAGACTTCAAGTAG
>JALWKG010000072.1 GCA_027081565.1 Helicobacteraceae bacterium | reverse complement strand
GTTAGCGGCTTATCTACCTGATAGGGTGATTGTTATTACTGGGGCCATGGTTCCATACAGTATAGATAAAGGCGAGGCAAGTCTCAATCTTGGTATGGCTTTGGGTTTTGCTGCAACACAACCGGCCAATGGTGTCTATATCTGTATGAGCGGTATTATCGCGCCGCATAGCAAAATTGTGAAAAACCGTAGAGAGGGAAGGTTCCAAATTGTCCAAGATCGCGTGTAGTCACTGCCATTTAGAGTTTGATGAATCGGTAATGATCAAAGATGAAGATCTTTTTTTCTGCTGTAAAGGGTGTCAGGGTATCTACCACCTTCTTCAAGACGAGGGTCTCGATACTTTCTACAATAAACTCGGTGATGAGAAATTGGCTCCGCCGACAGAGCAGTTTGAAGATAGTTCCAACTTTGATGCACCCGCTTTTTATGAACGTTATGTAAGCGTTGACAGTGAAGGGTTTCAAGAGGTCTCTTTGATCATCGAAGGGATCCACTGCTCGGCCTGTGTCTGGCTTAATGAAAAAGCCCTGCATAAGATGGAAGGTGTGCTAGAAGTCTTTATAAACCATACCAACAACAAAGCCCGGATCGTTTGGGATAATGAGGTGGTCAAGCTCTCTGCTATCATTGATATGGTCCGTGCTATTGGTTATAACGCTTTTCCTTATGATCCAGAGATCCAAGAAGCACAAGCAGATAAAGAGCGTAAAGATTATTACCTTCGTATTGCGGTGGCTGCTTTTGCCATGATGAACATCATGACCATCGCTGTTGCGCAGTATGCCGGTTTCTTCACCGGTATGAATCAGAGTATCAAAAACATCTTGAATATCGCGGAATGGCTGCTTTCGACACCGGTTCTTTTTTATAGTGGATGGGTCTTTTTTAGAGGGGCTTACTATGGTATAAAGACCAAGACGGTCAACATGGATATATTGGTGGCGACAGGGGCTTCTCTGACCTATCTCTACTCTATCTATATCACGGTATTTGAACTGGGTGAGGCCTATTTTGATTCGGTGGCAATGATCATTACTTTTGTTCTTTTGGGTAAGTTTTTAGAGGTGTTGAGTAAAAAGAGTGCGGCAGATACTCTGGATGTTCTCTCAAAACATGTTCCTAATGAAGTGACCTTGCTTAAAGATGGTGAACAGTCTAATGTGAGTGTCAAAGAGATCATAGTTGGGGATGTACTGCTTCTTAAGGCGGGAGAAAAAGCGGGTATTGATGGGGTTATTCTTGAAGGCTCCGGCAGCTTCGATGAGTCAAGTCTCAGTGGTGAGAGTGAACCGATCTATAAAGAGGTTGGAGCACATGTCGTGAGTGGAACGACGAGTATTGATGCTGTTGTCAAATACGAGGCAACCAAAGACTTTGAACACTCGACACTCTCCAACATCTTGACCATGTTAGAGCGCTCTCTGGCTAAAAAACCGCGCATTGAGCAGATGGCCAACCGTCTCTCGGAGTACTTTTCCAGTGCGATACTCCTTTTAGCTTTGGTGACCTTTATAGTATGGTGGTTATGGCCACACAGCTTTGAGACCGCTTTTATGGTGGGGATCTCTGTGATCGTCATTGCTTGTCCTTGTGCCTTGGCTCTGGCAACGCCTGTTGCAACGATGGTAGGTCTGGGACAGGGAGCTAAACGCGGTATTCTCTTTAAAGAGGCGGGACATCTGGAGACCATCGCTAAAGTAGACACACTGGTCTTGGATAAAACAGGTACTATTACCGAGGGAAGACCTCAGGTAGTTGATATGAGATGGTATGAGGAGGCAACTGATACTAACAAAGCACAGCTTGCCGCCTTGCTTAACAGTTCCAAACATCCTGTCTCTTTAGGTGTCGCTGAGTATCTTTATGATGAGACTATGAACATTCCTCTCTTGGATGAGGTCCAACAACTCTCTGCAAGAGGAATGGTGGCGCGTTACCAAGGTGAGGTATTAAGTGGTGGTAATACACTCTTGATGCAAGAACAAAACATTGATATCGCCATAAACAGCGACAAGACACTTTTCTTTTTTGCGGTAGGAGAGAGACTTGTTGCCCATTTTGAGTTGGCAGATGCTCCTAAAAAAGATGCACAAGCGGTGATCACTTCTTTGAAACACTCTGGTATAAATGTAGTTATGTTGACCGGAGATCATGAAGGGGTTGCCAAACGAATAGCTGATGCTGTTGGGATTGAGCACTACCATGCAGAACTTGTACCTCAAGAAAAAGCCCAGATGATCTCTCAGATGCAAGCAGAGGGTCATCGTGTTGTGATGGCAGGAGACGGTGTTAATGATATCTTAGCCTTGGCTCAAGCTGAGATCGGGATCGCTATGGGAAGTGGCAGTGATATTGCTATCGATGTGAGTGATGTCATTTTGATGAATGATTCACTGCGATCTTTGGACGAGGCCTTCAAAATAGGGCGAACAACCTTTAAACTGGTCAAGCAAAACCTGTGGATTTCACTACTTTACAATGCAGTGACCATACCGCTTGCTATGGCGGGTTATATTATCCCGTTGATCGCGGCTATATCAATGTCGGTGAGCTCACTGCTTGTGGTGGGTAACTCGATGCGTATAAAAATTATGTGGAAAAGAAGTTAATTATGAATGATTCTATTATTATATTGATGTTAGGCGGATCGGTCTTTTTGGGTGCATTGGCACTATTTGGAATTATGTGGGCTATCAAGACGGGACAGTTTGATGACAAGGATAAGTTTTTAAATCAGGTTCAGTACGATGGTGAAGAGGAGCTAAACTCTGCTGCAGAACAAGAACGTAAAAAGAGTGCACTTAAAAAGAATAAAGAAGGGTATAGACCAGAATAGGTAGATATCTACAGTGTGAAAAAAAGTAACATTCTAGAAGTGTCTTAGTGTATAAATAGCTGAGGAAGGGTAGAAAAGAGGAAAAGTTGGAAACCCAAAACGGGTCTCCTAAAAGGGCCTAATTACTTAAGACCAGCGATGTAAGCAGATACTGCTTTGATTGTTGCTGCATCGTAAGAAGCAACTTGACCTTTCATCAATGCACCCATACCGTGAACGTTACGAGTACCAGCTTTGTAACCGTTAAGAGCTTCTTCAGTCTTAGCAGCGTCCCAACCAGCGATGATCTCAGACTTGTTAAGTGCTTTTTTCTCACCTTTTGCTCCGTGACAACTTGCACATTTCTTGTATGCTGCTGCACCGTCTGCTGCCATTAGTGATACACTTGCTACTAGTAGTGCTAATACGATTTTTTTCATGTTAATTCTCCGTGTTAAAATTTGGATGTATTATAAACATAATAATCTTAAATTGTACTAAGCGATTAATCGTCTATTTGCTATAATCTGAGTCATAATAAAAAGTTGTTTTTGCGCCAGCTATGGTTATGTAAATACTTTAAGACCTTACTAAAGAGAGAAGATGCGATATATTGATAATGATTTAACAGATAAAACTATTTTGATTACAGGAGGGGCTGGGTTTATTGGTTCTAATCTTGCTTTCTATTTTCAAGAGAACCATCCTGATGCCAAAGTTGTTGTTTTGGATAGTTTTCGTTCTGGTGAGACCCTCTCTAATGGGAACTTGAAAAGTTTTGGACATTTTAAGAACCTTATAGGTTTTAGAGGCGAGGTGATCAGCGGGGATATCAATGACAAAGCCCTGCTTGCCAAACTTGAAGTGGATTACGATTTTGACTACATCTTCCATGAAGCAGCTATCTCGGACACCACGGCTATGGAACAAGACCTTATGGTCAGAACCAATCTTAATGCTTTTAAAGATCTTTTAGAGATGGCACTGCGCCAAAACGCCAACATGATCTATGCCTCTTCAGGTGCAACTTACGGTGACGCACCTTCACCACAGACAGTAGGTGTCGAAGCCCCTCAAAATGTCTACGGTTTTTCAAAATTGATGATGGACCACCTCTCTCGTGATGTTATGAAAACAGCTGCTATTTCCATAGTAGGTCTGCGTTATTTTAATGTCTATGGTCCAAGAGAGTACTTTAAAGACAAAACATCTTCTATGGTCATACAGTTTGGACACCAACTGCTTCAGGGTAAAAACCCTAAACTTTTTGAAAATTCTGACAAGATCGTTCGTGACTTTATATATATAGAGGACATTATTCAGGCCAATGTCTTGGCTATGCATCCTAAAAAGAGTGGTATTTACAATGTTGGTACAGGAAATGCGCGCTCTTTCCAGTCTATGGTAGACATCTTGCAAAAAGAGTTGGGGACCTCTTATCCATGTGAATATATTCCAAACCCCTTTATAGGGCGTTATCAGTTCCATACAGAAGCGAATATTGAGAGTACTGTAGAAGGGCTTGGGTATGCGCCTAAGTTCTCTTTTGAAGAGGGAATAAAAGCTTACATTCCTGAAATCAAGCGTATGTTTGAAGAAGAAGTGAAGTAATGCAGGCACTTAAAAAGGCCAACCCTAATATTTTGGTTATTGGTGATCTGATGATAGACCACTACCTTTGGGGAAGTGCTGAGCGCATTTCACCTGAGGCCCCCGTGCAGGTGGTAGACATCGCTAAAGAGAGCTCTGTGCTTGGTGGTGCAGGCAATGTCGTCAACAACCTTATCTCTCTGGGTGCTACAGTTAATGTGGCCAGTGTGGTAGGAGATGATGAGATCGCTAAAGAGCTTACGATCATGCTGAAGTCTATTGGGGTCAAAACAGAAGGCCTCATCACACAAGCAGGACGTAAGACCAGTAGAAAATCACGGGTGATTGCAGCTAATCAGCAGATCTTACGGTACGACAAAGAGTCTAAAGAGACCATTTCTTCTGATTCTGTCTCAAAGATCATCACAGCCATAGAAAAAGATCTTTTTGTGACCGATATGATTATTCTGTCTGATTATGGAAAGGGTGTCATCTCAGATGAACTCTCTCAAGCTGTGATCACTCTGGCTAACAGTAAAAAGATCAAGGTAATTGTCGATCCTAAGGGGACAGATTACAGTAAATACCGTGGTGCGCATATGTTGACACCTAACAAAAAAGAGGCTTCAGAAGCAACACAGATCGAGATCAAAGATGATGATTCTCTAAAATCAGCACTGCTTTCACTCAAAGAGCAGTGTGACCTTGAACGCTCTATGATCACTCTCTCCGAAGATGGTATTGCTATTTATGATGGTATAGTCAAACGTTTTCCTACGGTTGCTCAAGAGGTTTTTGATGTGACTGGTGCCGGTGATACGGTGATCGCTTCGATTGCCTTTGCTTTAAGTGCGGGTCTGAGTATAGAAGAGACTGCCCGTTTTTCCAATCTTGCAGCCGGTGTTGTGGTGGGTAAAGTGGGATCAGCTACAGTGACACTCGATGAGATCGAGGTCTATGAGTCCAAACTCCACCAGAGTAACTCTGACGCACATATCAAGAGTTTTGAAGATATCGATCGCATCGTCAAACATGCTAAAGAGCAGGGGCAGCGTGTGGTCTTTACTAATGGCTGTTTTGACATCTTACATGTAGGCCACGTAAAGTACCTTCAAGAGGCTAAGAGTTTTGGGGATATCCTCATCGTAGGTCTTAACTCTGACGCTTCTGTTCGTGAGCTTAAAGGGCCTACGCGTCCTGTCAACGTAGAAGATGACCGTGCTTATATTTTGGCGGCTTTGGATGCTGTGGATTATGTGGTTAAGTTCAGTGAAGATACCCCGCATGACCTTATTAAGATGATCGCTCCGGACGTTTTGGTCAAAGGTGGTGACTATAAAGGTAAAGAAGTAGTGGGAACTGAGTTTTCCAAGATTTTGAAGCTTGTTGACTTTGTTAATGGCAAGAGTACAACCAAGACTATAGAAAAAATACAAGGTTCTACATGTTAAAAAAATTATTAGTGACACTGGTCCTACTTGGAAGCAGTGCTCAGGCCTATCATGAGTTTGAACTCAACTTGAATAACAAAGATCTGGATATGCACCTGAATTTGGATATGGGTCAATTCAATAACAATATAGAGCCAGAGAATCTTATGATAGAGACCCGTCTTTTGATCGGTAGTCCTGAAAATGCAAGACTCCCTTACGAAAGAGATAACAACTTCTTAGGTGAGATCGGTTTTGTGGTGCAGTCTTCATCTGCCATGGCACCAGGATTGACGATGGGTATGGGTGTGAAGTTGGCTTACTCTTACCTAAGTGGAGGTTCTGTATTTGCTATGCCTTTAGGTATTCAGAGTGATTATGTTTTGCCTTTTATCACTTTTATCCCTATTCATATTGCTGGGCAGTTCTATTATGCACCAAATGTACTCTCTTTTAGTGACTCTGATACCTATATGGAGTATCAAGGAAATATCGATATAGAGTTGATGGAACGAGGGCTTTTGACGATGGGTTACCGGGGGATCGATTCGCCGGTTGTTCAGATGGGGAATGCGTACATAAACAGAAGCTACTTTGCTGGCTTCAAATTCAAATTCTAACAATAAAAGTTCCAGCTGCGGCGCGATTTGCACTTCAGCTCACCACTCAACGCACACCAGTGCGCCTTCGGGATCGCTTCAGCACAACTCACACCACATCTGAAACTTTTATGATATTATGGACTTGTAAGAT
>JALWKG010000071.1 GCA_027081565.1 Helicobacteraceae bacterium | reverse complement strand
TTGGGTTAGGATTAGGTTTGGAGGCGGTTCTGACTTGGCTTTTAACTGTTTGTTGACGTCATGGGGACACAGCTTTCCTTTCTCGCTTTGCTCGAAGAGAGAAAGTCGCTGTCCCCGTGCTGGAGGGGCTCCTTTTCTACAGTTACAGCCATCCAGCAGAGGGACATGACATGACTTTTAGCAAAGCGTTAAGAAAGGTATGCCGTGTCCCCCTCCACCAAGACAACGACATTTCAACGTCTAAGATTAGTTTTGCACATGACTTTAAGAAATACTTCGCTATACTTCGCGTCCAAATTTTAAAAAGAAAGTAGGTGATGTGAATGCCTGGTATTACACTACGCTCGGACGATAACTTCGATGCTGCATACCGTCGTTTCAAGAAGCAAACTGACCGTAACTTAGTTGTTACTGAAGCTCGCGCTCGTCGTTTCCACGAAACAGCGACTGAGAAACGTAAGAAGGATAAGATCAGTGCTCGTAAAAAGATGCTTAAACGTCTTTTCATGATGCGCCGTTACGAATCACGCCTCTAAAAAGTCGGGACTCGGCACAATTCGTGAAAAAAGCTTCTCTCGGCGTACTTTATGTACGCTGTCAGTCAGCTCTTCTTCACGACTTGCACCAACTCCCATCTTTTTGCCCCTTTAAGATTATTACCTATTTAAACCATCAAAACCATTTTCCCTCTAAATAGCTCTTTATTACCAATTTAATTGTAAAATCCCTTCATGAATAACTCTAAAAAAATACTTTTTATCGATGAAGACAATTTTCAGACTGAGATGCGTGCCCAGCTCCTTGATGCCGCGCATGATGTTGATGTTGTCAACTCTTATGAAGAGGTGCTGGAGCTCTATGAAAAAGAGAAGTACCATGTTGTAATCATAGACTTTTCAAGAGACTTTGGCCTTCAAGCACTCAAACACATAGATAGCATCTATCCTATGCAAAATATGATCACTATTTCACTTAACGAAGAGTATAGTGAACAACAAGGGTGTGACTATTGTATTGCTCATCATAAACGTCGCCGTCTTATCCCGCCCTTTCCTTTTCCTGAATTGGTGCGTTTAGTGGATAACTTCGATTTAACAATTTGCCCAGTCAAACATAAATTCGACTAAAAACTATAGTTGTAATGCAATTTGTACCTTCAGCTTAGCACGCGCACTACATAGGTGACTTTTTTCTGTACATGAACTTTTGAGATGAGCTTTGTCATCGCTGTGATATTTACTATCGCGTCATAAGTGATACTTGGTTAAAATGTCGTAATTAATTTTACGAGGTTTCCCATGCTATTTTCTGCCCCACTTAAAAGTAACTCTAAACGTGTTTTGCTCCTTGGTTCTGGTGAACTGGGTAAAGAGGTCGCCATTGAGGCACAACGCCTTGGTCTTGAGGTTATTGCGGTTGACCGTTATGAAGGTGCCCCTGCCCATGCTGTTTCTCACCGTTCACATGTTGTTAATATGCAAGATGAAGCGGCGATCTTAGAGATCATCCGTCATGAAAAGCCAGATTACATCTTGCCAGAGATCGAGGCTATAAGCATCTCTGCGCTTTTTAAAGCGGAAGCAGAAGGTTTTAATGTCATCCCAAATGCAGACGCTGTCTCTAAGACGATGAATCGTAAAAACATTCGTACCTTTGCAGCAGAAGACCTTGGTCTTAAAACGGGACCTTACCGTTTTGTAACCACACTAGAAGGTATGCGTGAGGCAGGTGCGGCACTGGGATATCCTTGTGTGGTCAAGCCTGTTATGAGCTCTTCGGGTCATGGACAGTCAGTCATGCGCTCTGCGGATGACTTGGAAAACTCTTGGGAAATGGCTAAAGAGGCACGTGGAGATGCCAGTGAACTTATTGTTGAAGCCTTTGTGAACTTCGATTATGAGATCACCATGCTAACAGCACGTAACGGCAAAGAGACGGTCTACTGTGAACCCATAGGTCATGAACAGCGTGATGGTGACTACGTCTTCTCTTGGCAACCGATGCGTATGAGTGAAGTGGCCCTTAAAAAGGCGCAAGATATGGCTAAAAAGATCACTGATGGACTTGGTGGTCAAGGTCTTTTTGGTGTGGAACTTTTTGTAGAGGGAGATGAAGTCTACTTCTCAGAAGTAAGTCCTCGTCCTCACGATACCGGTATGGTCACCCTCATTACACAGTCACAGAGTGAATTTGCCCTGCACCTTCGTGCTGTTTTAGGTCTACCACTTGGCTTTACATTTTATGGCGAAGGTGCTTCTGCAGCCTTTAAGTCTGAAAACGACTCGTACGCTCCGGTTGTAGATGTTGCAGATGAACTCTTTACTGACAACTCTTTTGTTCGTGTCTTTGGAAAACCGGAAGCGCATAAAGGACGTCGTTTAGCAGTTGCCTTGGTACTTGACAAGGTTGAAGATGCAGTAGAGCAGTCACGTCAACTTATTACCAAGATCAGTGACCACAAATAATCCTCAAGACTATCTTGCTGCCAACGCAGCAGTTGATAGTGATCACCCTACTGTTATTGCTAAGGCGAAAGCACTTGCGCTAGATCTCCATAATGATTTGAAAATTGCTCAAAAGTGTTTTGAGTATGTACGAGATGAGATCGATCATAGCGGTGATGTTCCTGCCGTAATAACTACCTATAAAGCCAGTGAAGTCTTGGAGCATAAAACGGGATGGTGTTATGCCAAAAGTCATCTCTTAGCTGCTCTGCTCCGTGCCAACAAAATCCCGGCAGGACTCTGCTATCAGCGTTTGAGTCAGGGAGAGAGCGGACCGCCTTACAGTCTGCATGGGCTTAATGCTGTCTATTTGAAAGATTTTGGCTGGTACCGGATCGATCCTCGAGGCAATAAACCAAAAGTCGATGCACAGTTTACACCACCTCAAGAGCAGTTGGCATTTGTAATACAGGATGAATATGAGGGTGACTTTGAGGCGATCTATGAAGCACCTCTCACAGAAGTAGCTCAAGCCCTTCAATGCAACAGTGATTACAAAACCATGGTGCAAAACCTTCCCGACAGGGTACTATATGAGAAAGAGAGACGAAGATGAATAAAATAGTTTTACTGGATGCCTTAACCTTTGGAGAGACTGATCTTAGCGGTTTCAGTGATCTTGGTGATGTTACTGTTCACCAGACGACTACCCCAGATGAGACCTTGGATCGTATAAAAGATGCAGCTGTTGTTGTGAGCAATAAAGTGGTCATAACAGCAGAGATGATGGATCAGTGTTCAGAGTTAAAACTGATCTGTATTGCTGCTACCGGTATGAACAATGTTGACCTCGAACATGCAAAGAAAAAAGGGATCAGTGTTAAAAATGTGGCAGGATACTCTACAGACTCAGTCATACAGCACACTTTCTCCATGCTCTTCTATATGATGGGACATGCACGTTATTATGATGAGTATGTTAAGTCAGGACAGTGGCAGAAAAGCCCGGTCTTTACCCATGTCGCGCAACCTTTTTCAGAAGTCAAAGGTAAACGATGGGGGATTATAGGCCTTGGTGCTATTGGTCGTGGTGTGGCGAACATCGCTAAGGCTTTTGGGGCAGAAGTGGTCTACTTCTCGACCTCCGGCAAAAACAGCAGTAGTGACTATGAACAGCTCTCGTTTGAGAGACTCCTGCAAACTTGTGACATCATCACCATCCATGCACCCCTTAATCCTCAAACCCAGGACCTTGTTGGTAAAAATGAACTCTTAGCGTTAAAGGAGGGTGCTGTTTTACTTAACCTAGGACGCGGAGGCATTGTTGATGAAGAGGCGGTTGCTGAGATCATCGATACCAAAGAGATCTATGTTGGTCTTGATGTTCTTGAAAAAGAGCCGATGCGTGATCCACACCCACTTATGCAGGTCAAACATCAGGAACGTCTTTACATCACCCCACATATCGCCTGGACCTCAGTAGAGGCACGTGAAAAACTGATCGCTATGGTCATTGAAAACATAAAAAGCAGTTTCTAAACACACTGCTACTTTCCAAAGAGTCGGGAGAAGAAGCCTTTTCCTTGTGCTTTTTGTACCATTCTGATGTAGCGATCCACCGAAGCGGCACCCACTTCATAATCTTTGACCATTTTGTCTTTGGCACCTATACTCACGCAAAAGGGAACAGAGCTGATCTCATACTTTTTAGCCAAACGCGGGTTTTGGGTCACATCGACCTTAGCAATGATCGCTTCATCTTTAAAATAGTTCTCCAGATGGGGCAGAGAGGCTAATACCTCTTGACAGGGTCCACACATCGGTGAATAAAAATCTATAAAAATAGCCTTGTCACTGCTCTCGACCAGTTCTGTATATGCCTCATCACTTAGTTCTAAAACCATGAAAATCCTTTATAAATAGGGGATGATTTTTATCATCACAAAAATGATACCTAAAAAGAGTAGAGAGCTTATAAAGACTTGGGTGGTCACATCTTTGGGGCGACACTCATAGAGTGCGGCAAGGTTGACATTACTTACCGCAAGCGGCATCATCAACTCCATGAACAAGATCCCCTTCACGAGTGTAGGTAAGGTACTCATTGAGATAATCACAAAGGCGATAGCCGGCAACAGCAGGAACTTCACACCTATTGTCCATGAGGTCAAGCGAAGAGAGAGTTCTTTGATCTTGACATCATAGAGGTAGATCCCAAACAGTATAAGCTGTATGGTCATCGAGGCATAAGCACCCATCATCAAGGTCTTCTCCACACCGGCACTCGGAACATAACCCATAAGATTCAGCCCTATCGCAAAGATCGCAGCCCAGATCACCGGAAGCTTTACAATGTTCAAAAGAGAATTTTTTACACTAAAACTGCCTCTTGAGTAGAAGTAGACACCTACCGTGTAGACAAAAAAGACATTGGCCAGGTTGATCACCGTTGTGTAGGCGATAGACGCCTCTCCAAACAGTGCGATACCAAGAGGGATCCCCAGATTACCGGTGTTACCTATAAGTGCCGCCACTGTTGCGATAGAGCGTTCTTTAGGATCACTGAAAAGTCTCTTAATCAGTGGGAACATCAACCCCAGTGCTAACAATGTAACACTAAGATAGATCAAGGGCGTCATGACTAAAGTGGTATCTATAGGACGTTTCAGAAGCCCCCAGATAGTTAAAAACACTTGTAGAAAATAGACCGAAAGTAAGGTGATGGTACGTTCATCCATTTGCGCTTTAAATTGGCGTTTGGCAACATAACCGACTAAGATAAAGATGTAGATACCGAGTATAGAAAATAGTATGGATGTCATAAATATTATTATATCGGATAACTGTTTGGATGATAGCCAGTTTTCACCATTATTAATTGGTTACTGAGTAATAATTGTATAGACATGAGGGGGACAGGGTCTGCCCCTTTGGATGCAGCTTCACTTGCTTGCTTTGCTCGTAGAGATGAAGTTGCTGCCTTCGTGCTGGAGTACTCTTTTTCTTAACACTGCGTTAAAAAATGAACCAATGTCCTCCTGTGGGACATCCCTTTTTTTTGTTTAGGATAAAATACTGCATAGTGATTCCTGCCTTCGCAGAAATGACGGTATTTGGGTAGAAAAGAGAGGATCTTCAGATGGTTGATGTTTTAGTTATAGGAAGTGGTGGTGCCGGAATGGTAGCGGCCCTTTCGGCAAAAGAGGCTGGTGCCACCGTCATGGTAGTTGGCAAGAGTTATCCTACCCGTTCACAGACTTGTATGGCCCAAGGCGGTATCAATGCAGCCATAGGTGAAAGTGACAGTGTCTCAGCACACATAGTAGATACTCTAAAGTCTTCTCAAGGCCTTGGAGATGAAAAAGCAATTGCCAAACTATGTGAAGAGGGTATCGAAGCCGTTGCATGGCTCGACAAGATAGGACTCCCTTTTTCACGTTCGGCAGAGAGTAAGATCGCACAGCGCCGTCTGGGTGGCGCCAGTGCTGACCGCGCCTGTTATGCTCAAGACTATACAGGCCTTAAGATCTTGCATACGCTCTATGACAACTGTCTTAAAAACGAAATTACCTTTTTAAATGAGTACTTTTTACTAGAGCTTATCACCCAGGAAGACCAAGAGGTCAAAAAGGTGGTGGGAGCTGTTTTTAAGTCACTAAAAAGTGGTGAGCTCACCTCTATCTACGCCAAGAGTGTCATCATGGCAACTGGTGGCTACAGCAGGGTCTATGACCACTACTCTACCAATGCCACAGGCTCGAGTGGTGATGGATTGGCAGTTGCCCTTCGTGCCGGTGCCATCTTGAGTGACATGGAGTTTGTACAGTTTCACCCTACTGGTCTTAAAAATGCTTCTATCCTTATCTCAGAGTCAGCCAGAGGTGCTGGAGGCCATCTGCTTAATGCACATGGAGAACGTTTCACCGATGAACTTCAGCCAAGAGACAGCCTTTCTCGTGCTATAGATGCCGAGATACAAAAGAGTGGTGCAGTCTTTTTGGACATCCGCCACCTCGGAGAGAACTTTATCGATCATGAGTTGCCTCAAGAGCGTAAACTCGCCAAGCTGTATGAAAATGTAGACCCTGTAATCGATGTTATTCCCATTAAACCTGTCGCTCACTATACTATGGGTGGGATCGCTGTTGATGAAAATGCAGAGAGTAA
>JALWKG010000070.1 GCA_027081565.1 Helicobacteraceae bacterium | reverse complement strand
TCCAACACGGCTTTAGAGTCTTCTGTTTTTGAGTTACTTTTAAAAGAGAATCATCCAGAAGTGGTGGCCCATCTTATTCACAATGATCTGATGGATGCTAAGACCTTGCGTCAACTTTATGAAGCAGCACCAGAGCGCTACAGTGTCGATATTGCAGCCAACATAAAAACGGAGCATGCTATTTTAGAAGAGTTGGCACGTTCTGGTGATATTGAGGTTTTGTTGGCATTGGCACGTAATGGGTCTACGCCTATAGCGTTACTGTACCAGTTCCAACTTGACAGCCGTCTGGCCCGGGCAGTCAAAGAGAATGCCAGTTTTGGAAGACATATACAGCGAGACAATATAGGGTGGGACGTGTAGTTAATGATCAACGAGAAAGGTTTGTGATGTGTAATTTTAAAAAAGTGAGTAGATATGCGTGGAAATGAACTGAGTGACTCTATTGCAGCGATGGTGAAAGCCCAAATACCAACTTTTGTATGGGGACCGCCGGGTATTGGAAAGTCCTCCATTGTCAAACAGGTGGCTGAGGCAAATGATTATGCCTTTATTGACCTGCGTTTGGCGTTGATGGATCCGACGGACCTTAAGGGGATCCCTTTTTATGACAAAGAGCAGCACCAAGCGCTCTGGGCACCGCCTTCATTTTTACCTAAAGAGGGTTCGGGCATCCTCTTTTTAGACGAGCTTAACTCAGCACCTCCTGCCGTTCAAGCCTCGGCTTATCAGCTTATTCTTGACCGTAAAGTGGGAGAGTATACACTGCCTGAGGGTTGGGCTATAGTGGCAGCCGGTAACAGAGAGGGAGACAGAGGTGTGGTCTACCGCATGCCATCGCCTTTGGCCAACCGTTTTGTACACCTCGATATGGAGGTCAACGTAGATGACTGGCGTGAGTGGGCATTTTCTGCAGACTTGGATGCCAGAGTCATTGCCTATATAGGGTATAAAAATGAGGATCTTTTCAGTTTTGATCCGGCTAAAAACGAAAAGAGTTTTGCTACGCCACGCTCTTGGGAGTTTGTGAGTTCACTGCTGCAGAGTGCTCTGGATGATAAACTGCTGTTGGAGACGGTCGCCGGTGCTATTGGTAAAGAACGGGCGGTAGCATTTTTGAGTTTTGCTAAAGTGATGCATAAACTTCCGGACATAGAGCAGATCTTAAACGAGGGCAAGGGTGCGTATCCTGAAGAGGTCGATGTTCTTCATGCGCTCTCCACCGGTTTGGTGATGGCTGTACGTCAAAACAACACTGCAGAGCGTATGGAAAACCTGCTTACCTATACACTTGAGTTGCAGAGTGAGTTTGCTGTTATGATAGTTCAAGACCTTCAGCGTGCAGGCTACACTATGGAAGAACAACCTGCCTTCTCCAAGTGGGTCGGCAAGTTTGCTTATCTCTTAGCCTAATGCACTCACAACTCAAACAGAAGGTCTCCGAAGCCAAGGCAAAACTCCTGGTAGATTACCCTTATTTTGGGACCTTGGCCTCACGCTTGGAGTTAACCCCAAATGACAATATTCAAGCCTATTTGAGTGATGGGGTGCGTTTTGAGTACAACGATGAATATCTGCTTGGGTTGAGCCAGGAGGAGATGGCCTTTGCCCTCTCCAATGGGGCAATGCATGCAGCCTTGGCCTATGAAAATCGTCAAAAAAACCGTATGAGCTGGCTGTGGCAGTTGGCAACAGACCATGCCATTAACAACATGCTGGTCTCCAATGGTCTCGAAGCGCCCCTTGAGGTGATGGTGGATGTACGTTTTGACGGTATGTATGCTGAAGAGATCTACGCTGTTTTAAAAGATGAGATCCAAAACGAAGAGTTTGATGACGATGAGTCCAATGAGACAGGCTTCAACGAAGAGAACAAAAAGAAGCAAGAGCAGCTTAGAGATGCAGAGGGTGACCATGATCCTGAGAAAAAACGTGAGCAGATGCAGGTGGAGAATGAAGAGCGAAAAACTCAGATAGCCGCTGAAGAGATGTTTGAACAGTTTGCCAACGATGCTTTGGAAAAGATGCAAGAACGCGGAGACCTTCCGCAAGACATCGATCGTTTTTTTACCATCACAGACCATTCCAAAGTAGACTGGAGACAAGAACTCTACCGCGCTATAGACCGCCACTACTACGACAACTACCGGATGATGCCACCTTCCAAAAAACTGCTCTACACGGGCATCTACCTTCCCTCACTCTACAGTGACACTTTAAGACTCGCCATCGCTATAGACAGTTCGGGTTCTGTTGATGAAGCACTGCTCTCAACATTCATGAGCGAGGTAGAAGCCATCTTGATCCATTTCCCTTCTTACATCATAGATCTCATAGTCTGTGATGCCAAGATACAGAGTTACAGACAGTTTGTAAGCGGAGAGGCTTTGGACGTGACTTTAAAAGGCGGTGGCGGTACCGACTTCCGGCCCGTATTTGACTACATAGAAGAACACCTGCAACAGCCCTCTCTATTGCTTTATTTCTCGGACACTCAGGGAACCTTTCCCAAGGTTGAACCTATGTATGAAGTAATGTGGGTGAGTGGGGAGAAGGCGGAGATGCCTTTTGGAGAAGTGTTGGTGGTGGAGAGCCTTGCTGATGAAGAGTAGTACAGAAAAAGAGTTATAGTTATTATTAGAGCACTGCTGCTTTACTTCTTGTCATCCTCAGCGCAATCATCTTTAGGCTTCCAGTGTGGATTCCATGGTCTTGTTCCAGATTTATCTTTTTCAAGAGTGACACTCGCCATAACCTTTTTTCTAATGAGCTCCTTCTTTTTATCTTCTTGGTAAGATGGTGTAAAAATCCAAATAAGAAAAGGAAGGGTTGCCAATATAAACAAGATCTGCATTTGAAGGTCATCTTTTTTGTCTAAAGTGCCTGTTGTTGTTGGCTTCTGTGGCCCTGTTATTGCAGTTTGTACCACTGAAGAGGTTTGCTGTGGTTTATTGAGGTACTCATCGGCTGCAGATCCTGCGATATGATAGAGGGAAGAGGCCCCCATCCAAAGCAACCATAATATTAAAGCAAAACTAACGATAGATACAATATTTAAACTTGATTCACCAGGTTGTGTGTGTGCGGTGCTTGAAAAGACGAATATGAGTCCAAAAACTCCAAAAAGGCCAATACCGCCGATCCAGCTGATGATTGTTATGAAAATATCCATTATTTTACCTTGTCAGAAAAAGTAGTTGTATTGTAACTGAAGCATACTTGCAGTGAAATATCTTATATATCTGTACGGGAGATTTAGCGTTTAGTTTTTTCCTCTGGTTATGATGCTATTGCCATATCTGCCAACCCCTTTTCTCATACTGGGTCTTTTTTACATTCCTATAAATATAAAGCGATAAAATAATATGTTTTCAAATGCATAGTGTCCTTCCAAAAAGTATACAACTCAGAAGATGAGTACCCGATAGTGAACTCTTTTTGTAGCGTCTACTTTAGGGTAAAAAATACAAGGATGATTATATCTCTTTGGAAAATGCGTAGATTGATGACTTCTTTCTTTATACACCCCTTTAGATAAAGGTTCATTTTATTTCGTATTTTTATGTAGGTGCTCTTTGACTTTTGTCAACTAATTTAAAATATACCTATCAAAGTATTATAGTATTCAATGCGAGTACTAAAAATATCTCAAGATCAATCCAACCCCTTTTCCTCATAACACTTATCTATACGTTGGTCTACAGCCATGTCGCTGGAGCTGCTGTTCTCTGTGTTTTCTATGATGTAGTAACCTGTGATGAGCATAAAACCTAAGGCAGCACTGATGATGCCGGTGGTCAAATAGATGTTTTGACTCTTTTTATCTTGTTGCATAAGAGCTCCTTTGTAGGTTTTCTATTGTAAAGCAGCTATTGTTGTTTTAATTTGATAAAATGCAACTAATACTTGAGACAAAGATAACAATGCCATTTTTTAAAAAGACCATAGAACTGTTGGATGCAAAACAAAACCTCTTTTTGACCGGGGGTGCGGGTACGGGGAAAACAACCCTGACGCGTAAAGTGATAGAACACTATGAGGGTGAAGGAAAAAAGGTGGCCAAGCTGGCCTCTACCGGAATGGCGGCAACACTTATTGGTGGGCAGACCCTTCACAGCTTTTTAGACTTGGGTATTGCAGACTCTATAGAAGACCTTGAACTTAAGGGAAAACTGGAGATCAAAAAAAAGATCAAGAAACTGGTTGCTTCGATGGACATCATCATCATTGATGAGATCTCTATGGTGAGTGCGCCGCTCTTTGAGATGATCCGTCTGCGACTGCTGCAGAGTGACTTTAAAGGGGTTCTTTTGACCGTGGGTGACTTTTTGCAGTTGCCTCCTGTGGTGCGGGGATATGGAGAGATCTATTTTGCTTTTGAGTCGGAGAGTTGGCAGCGGTTTGAGTTTGAGACGATTACCCTTGAGATCAACCATCGTAGCGATGACAGAGACTTTGTCAAGGTCTTGGACAAGGTACGTTTTGGTGAAGTGGGTGATGACGAACACTACTACCTGCACCATCTCATAAAACCGGTAGGAGAGGACCTGAGCCACTACACCTATCTTTATGGAAAAAACCACTCTGCCTCACGCCATAACCAAGAGCAGCTTGCTTTTATAGAGAGTGATGAACACAGTTTTGAAGCACAGTTGGTCAAACATAACAAACAGACAACAGAAAAAGAGGTTGAACGCTTTTTGAGTGATGCCCGTATAGAGCCTCTTTTAAAGTTAAAAGTTGGAGCACCTGTACTTTTTACCCGTAATGCCTGGAATTACTTTAATGGTGAACGCGGACGTATTGTACGTTTGAGCGAAGAGGTGGTCTATGTTGAAAAGAGTGAGGGTGTTGTGGTCAAACTTGAGAGAAGCTCTATGGCAAAAACAGAGTGGAAAGAGCGTACAGTAGAGGGAGAAAAAGAGATGGTGGAAGAGGCACGTTTTAGTGTTTATCAGTTTCCCATAGTCTTGGCCTTTGCCATCACCATCCATAAGTCTCAGGGGATGAGTATAGAAGACCTTATCATCGAGACAACGGAGATCTTCGCCCCTTCTCAGTTTTATGTTGCGCTCTCTCGTGCAACCTCTCCTCACAGACTCATCTTGAAACAGCCTACGACCAACTGGTGTAATTTGGCCTTTGTTAATCCTAAAGCACTATCATTTGTACAGAGTCATACTGAAGGATAAATAATGTCAGATGAGAAAAATAACCGACGTTTCAGAACCTTGGACGAACTGCAAGAAGAGTACAACGAGACGGATCATAATTTTAAAGATGAACTGATAGATATCGGCAGAAATCTCAAAAAAGAGATCTTTTCTCCTTGGGGTGCCTTGGTCATTTTAGCTATGATCTCGGCACTTTTGTCTGCTGTTGTGCGTTAAAGTCTTCATAGTTCATCAATATAGCGTTATTATTAATCTAGCTGTGTTAAAATAAATGATACTAGAGTGTTTTGAAAAACAGAGCACTGATTTTAGGAGTTCAGATGGGTGGTTATATATTTTTAGGTCTTTTAGTACTTCTGGGTCTCTACACGATTGCGATCTACAATGGCTTGGTCGCGAAAAAGAATCAGATAGAAAATGGTTTTGCACAGATAGAGGTACAGTTAAAACGTCGTTATGATCTTATACCTAACCTCATAGAGGTGGCGAAAAAGTATATGGCGCATGAGCGTGAGACCTTGGAGGCTGTGATCGCTGCGCGTAATGAAGCCTCGGGTGCTCTTAAAAAGATGAAAGGTCAGTTGGATGACCCTAATGCTATTGCCCAGTTCAACCAGGCAGAGCAGGGACTTGTTGGTGCCATGGGTAAGATGAGCTTTGTCATGGAAGCCTATCCAGAGCTTAAGGCCAACGAGAACATGATGCAGCTCACCGAAGAGTTGACCACGACTGAGAACCGCATCGCCTTTGCACGTCAGGCTTATAATGACTTTGTTCTTTCTTTTAACACCTACCGTCAATCCTTCCCGCAAAACCAGGTAGCCAGTATGTTTGGTTTTACCACTGATGCGAAGATGTTAGAGTTTGAAGACTCTAAAGCGATGCAGGCTGCACCAAAAGTCAGTTTCGACTAACTATTTAGATGAACTTTTTTCAAGAACAGGAGCATGCCCGTCGGCATACGCTCTGGCTCGTAGGGATATTTTTCTTAGCCGTCTTTTCGCTTATTGTCATCACCATTTTGTTTGTTACGGGGCTCTATGTCTATATGAACGACATTCCTGTTGCTACTTTTTTGGCATCACCCTTAGCGTATCTTGAACCCAAGTTTTTATATGGTGTGAGTGTTGCTGTTATTTTACTGGTAGGGGGTGGTTCTCTCTATAAGTATTCAACCCTTGCCAGTGGTGGAAAGGCAGTTGCTATCGCCTTAGGGGGTCGACAGCTCAACCGCAACAGTGCTACCCGAGAAGAGCAAAAATTGCTTAATGTAGTAGAAGAGATGTCCATTGCTTCGGGGATCTCTACGCCGACCGTCTTTATTTTGGATGAGCGCAGTATTAATGCTTTTGCCGCCGGTTTGAGTTTTGATGATGCGGTGATCGGTGTGACGGAAGGTACGGTTGAAAAGCTCAACCGTGAAGAGCTTCAAGGGGTGAT
>JALWKG010000069.1 GCA_027081565.1 Helicobacteraceae bacterium | reverse complement strand
ATACCGGCAATAGGAATGTTCAATTTTTTGAACATGTCTAATGAACGACGTGAGTCATCAAGAGAGACCATCTGTGGTGTTGTAACCGTAACACCCGCAGTTACAGGAACTGACTGGGCAAGTGTTAACTGAGCGTCACCTGTTCCCGGTGGCATGTCGATAACCAAACAGTCTAACTCTGACCAAAGGATATCACGCAAGAACTGCTCGATCGCCTTCATGATCATAGCACCACGCCAGATCAGAGACTGACCATCTTCCATCAATGAACCCATAGACATCATCTCGATACCATAAGCTTTAAGTGGAAGTACTTTGTTACCATTAACTTCTGGCTTAGTACCTTCTAAACCCATCATACGAGGGATGTTTGGTCCATAGATGTCAGCATCTAACAGACCTACTTTTTTACCTTGCATTGCAAGTGCGATCGCCAAGTTAACAGAAGAAGTTGATTTACCAACCCCACCCTTACCTGAACTGATCATAATAAAGTTTTTGACCTGTGGTGCGATGTTTTTACCCTTAGAAGAGCTCTCACGAGGCATTTTTGGTGCTGCTACATTAACAGTAACATTTGTTGCGCCTGCACGCTTTAGTGCTTCTTCAGACTCAACAGTGATCTGGTGTGCCACTTCTGCAGCACTTGAGGTGATATCTACAGTAAAACTAACGTTTGTACCGTCTACTTGAATATCTTTTACAAAACCGAATGTCACGATATCTTTAGAGAAACCTGGATAGATTACCGTTGATAACGCTGATTGTACATTTTCTACAGTCATATATATTTCCTATTATAAATTTTATGGGTATTAGTCAAGACCCGTTGCGCTGATAGAACTTTAGCGAAATTAATTAAGACAATTATTGTCTTATATGAATTATGCAATGTTTTTAAGGTAAATTTTACTTTTTGTAACATGTTAGAGTGTCTCGTACACATAATGTGATACGAGACAAGAGATTATGCTGAGAAATTCATCTCTTTTGCTTCATCAGCAATTTTTTGAATGGCTTCAGGGTTATCCATGATGTCTTGAGAAATTTTGTAAGAACAGAATTTCGGACCACACATAGAACAGAACTCCGCCTCTTTAAATACATCTTGAGGAAGTGTTTCGTCATGGTATTCACGGGCACGTTCAGAGTCTAAAGAGAGCTCAAACTGCTTCTCCCAGTCAAAAGTGTAACGTGCATCACTCATCGCATCATCAACATCACGCGCACCTTCACGGCCACGAGCGATATCAGCAGCATGTGCTGCGATCTTATAAGCGATGATACCTTCACGAACATCATCAGCATTTGGAAGACCCAAGTGCTCTTTTGGTGTGACGTAACATAACATACTTGCACCATGCCATCCACCGATAGCTGCACCGATAGCAGAAGAGATATGATCATATCCCGCAGCGATGTCTGTAACTAATGGCCCTAAAATATAGAAAGGTGCCTCATGACAAAGCTCACGCTGTATCTTCATGTTACGTTCGATCTGGTTCAAAGGCACATGACCTGGACCTTCGATCATCACCTGAACATTTTTCTCCCAAGCACGAAGTGTCAACTCACCAAGTACTTTTAACTCACCTAGCTGTGCATCATCAGATGCATCTGCTAAACAACCTGGACGTAGAGAGTCACCTAGAGAAAGAGAGACATCATACTTCGCACAGATCTCTAAGATCTCATCATAAGCTGTATAAAACGGATTCTCTTTATGGTAGTGCATCATCCATGCTGCCATCAATGAACCACCACGACTTACAATACCCATCTTACGTTTTGCCACTTTAGGCATCGTCTCTAACAAGAAACCTGCATGAATGGTAAAGTAACTAACACCCTGCTTCGCTTGACGCTCAAGAACTTCAAGCATAACTTCAATGTTTAAGTCCTCTATACGGTCATTACAGTCAGCAATGATCTGGTAAATAGGTACCGTACCAATAGGGATATGTGCATTGTCGATAACCCCACGACGGATCTCATCAAGATCTCCACCTGTAGAGAGGTCCATTGCTGTGTCCGCTTTATAGTGTTGAGACACTTGTATCTTTTCGATCTCACCTTCAACATCAGAAGCAATAGCAGATGAACCGATGTTCGCGTTTATCTTACAACTTGCTGCAATACCGATAGCCATAGGCTGTAGGTTAGTATGGTTGATGTTAGCCGGAATAATAAGGCGTCCACGTGCCACTTCGCTACGCACCAACTCTGGACTTAGCTTCTCTATCTTAGCGATGTATTCCATCTCTTCAGTAATAATGCCCTCTTTGGCATAATACATCTGTGTTGGTGTTTTATCGTTTTTACGTTTTTCTAACCACTCTGTTCTCATAATATATTCTCCATGCGACTGCAAGGCTTTATAAGCCTATTCTGTCAAATAATAATCGTAATATAGTAGGTAAGACTAAAAAAGCCTTACCCCTCTAAAAGTCAACCAAAAAGTTTCAACTCAACTTAATAAAAGAGCTCTTTGAGTTTTAGCGCTGACATTATAATCTAGGCCACCTCTATATAAGGTATATCGCTTTAGAGACTATTTTCACCCTGAAGTAAGTTACAAATAGTTACGAAAACAGATACTTTAAGTAAAAAGTTAAGCAATGAAAGTGTATAATTTCGTAACAGTTTCAAGGAAGTAGGAGTATGTTTGTCTGATATAACGCTTATCTTACTAGCCGCAGGCAACTCTAGCCGCTTCGGACTGCCTGTTAAAAAGCAGTGGTTGCGTATAGATCACACACCGTTGTGGCAATTTGTGGCGCAACAGTTCGATGCTACTGCGTTGTTTAGTAACATCATTATAACTTCGCATAAAGATGAAGTCCCTTTCATGCAAGGCTACTCTGACTACAAGATCGTTGCTGGCGGTGAGAGCCGTCAAGCCTCACTTAAAAATGCACTCGCTCATGTCACAACACCTTATGTACTTGTCAGTGACATTGCCCGTGCTTGTGTTGACAAAACACTTATTGAGACACTGATCAAAGCAAAAGCTTCCGCTGATGTCATTGTTCCGACGCTAAAGATGAACGATACTGTAGTTTATGAGAGAGAGACAATAGACAGAGATTCCGTCTTACGTATACAGACACCACAACTCTCTCAGACTGATCTCTTGCAAAAAGCCTTAGAGACTACACAAGAGTTTACCGATGAAAGTTCTGCTGTTGTTGCTTATGGCGGCAGCCGTCACTTTGTTGAAGGTTCAGAAGATGCCCACAAGATCACTTATCTATATGACCTTGTAAAACTCCCATGTATTCAGCCCCCTGCCCAAACTACTTTGATGGGTAACGGTTTTGATGTACATGCATTTGAAGCCAACAAAGAGATGATGCTTGGTGGTGTAAAGATCGATGTTGATTACGGTTTCAAAGCCCATAGCGATGGTGATGTTGCGATCCATGCACTCATCGATGCACTTTTAGGCGCTGCGGGACTAGGAGACATTGGAATGCTCTTTCCAGACAATGACGACAGTTACAAAGGCATTGATTCTAAGGCTTTGCTTGAGACCACTGTACTTCGTCTGCACCAATTTGGTTTTGTAGTACTTAATGCTGACATCACCATCGCAGCAGAAACACCAAGGCTCAGTCCCTACAAACAGAGCATGAGAAGCACGTTGGCTTCACTTTTGCAGATCCCGACTGCACGTATGAACGTCAAAGCAACGACGACTGAGAAACTAGGCTTTATCGGCCGTAAAGAAGGCGTTGGTGTTATGGCCAGCGCAACATTAAACTATTATGATTGGACCCAAAAATAAATGCGTATTTTAATTATTGAAAACGAGATCTATCTTGCACAGAGCATTGCTGCAAAACTTGGAGAACTTGGTCACTCTTGTGACATGAGTTCATCTACACAAGATGCCTTAAAACGTATCCCTTATGATGTCATCTTGCTCTCTACCAACATCAACGACCAAAATATCTATCCTGTTATTGAAGCTTACAAGGATGCAGTTGTGATCTTGATGGTCTCTTATATCTCTAACGACACCGTCTCTAAACCACTGAGTGCTGGTGCCAAAGATTATATTTTAAAACCATTTATGATCGAAGAGCTTATTCGAAAAATAGAACACTTTCAAGACTATGAGCGTCTAAAACGTCAGAATTCAACCTACAAACGCTACCTCAAGCATGTCTTTAACGGTATCAATATTGATGAAAATCTTGAAGAGATCGAAGTGCCTATCTTTATCTCAAGTAATTTCCAAAAATATACGGATGCTTTTGCCTTCGCTTACGCAGAGATACATAACAAAACACTGCATTTTGTCTCATTAACAAGCAGCAGTGCCTTTAGTGAGATCGAGAAACTTTCAGCAAGTACCCTGATCTACGCCAATGACTTCCAAGCGATCAAAAAAGGGGATAAAAAGGCATTTTTTGAACTTATCGAAGGTCGTGAAGCCATCGTCTCAAGTACAGATAGTATTGATGAAGAGATGGATTATCAAGTAATTGAGATAAAAAGTGACAACAACGTCTTCGAACAAGGTGATATTCTCCCTATCGAAGACTATGTCAAATATATTGTGTTAAATTATCAACACAAATTCCCAGACACAGAGCTTTCTAAAAAATTAGGTATCTCTCGTAAAAGTCTCTGGGAGAAAAGAAAAAAATATGGCATCATCAAGAAAAAGTAACACTCTTTATATTGACCAAGAGGCACTCTCTGCCCTTGCGCTCGTCAAGTCAGGTCTACTCTACCCTGTTACAAGCTTGATGAACAAAAAACAGACCTTAGAGGTCTTGCAACATGGTACTTTTAACCATAAGGTCTTTCCCTTTCCCCTTATCTTAGCACCGAGTGGTCGTACCAACCAAAGTGTCTTGGAAACAGCACAACCTGGCGATAAGCTAACCTTGATCAGTGATAACAGTGAGGTAGGACATCTTATTGTTGAAGAGGTCTTTGAGATCAACCCTAAAGAACGTGTACGTCAGATCTATGGTACCGATAACCTGGAGCACCCAGGAGTCAAGTCTACCTATTTACGCCTTGGAAAACTGGCAGTCAGTGGTGCCTACGAGATCAAACTACACTCTATTTTAGAGCGAAGAGAGAAGATCGAAGAGGCCAAACAGCGTATCAATGCCCAACATGTCACTGCTATTATGATGGGAGCCAACCCACTTCACCGTGCCCATGAGAGACTGATCCGTCAGGCTCTAGACAAAACAGACCTTGTTGTGATCTTTTTACTAAAACCTTTTAATGCCAGTGATCTTAGTTATGAGTTGCGATGTAAGACACTGACCTACTTTGTTCAGAATTTTCTACCCACCAACCGTGTACTGCTTGTTCCTCTGGAGAACAGCTATATATTTGCCGGTTATAATGAGGTGATCATCGACGCTATAGTCGCCAAGAATTTTGGATGTAATCGCCTCACCATTGGCCAAAACCATGCGGGCGTAGGTATGTACTATGAGCAAAATACTAACAAGTCCATTATAGACAAACTAACCGGACTTGACATCGAGATCGATATTGCTTCTGAGTATGTCTACTGTAATGAGTGTAAGACACTTGTCAGTACCAAAACCTGTCCACATGGTCAACACCATCACATCTCATACCACTCTGACTCTATTTTGGAGTTGATCAAACTTGGTCTTATACCTCCTGCCGTTTTAATGCGTAAAGAGATCGCTGCCATCATCTTGTCAGAACTTTTTCCAGACCGTTTTAAAAATCTTGAAAAATTGTATTATGACATTATGCCGGTGACTGGTCTGCTTGAAGAACACACTGAAAAAGATTTTTATGAAGCCTTGATGAGACTCTACCAGACCACTTCATTGACGTAGATGTTACAAAATAAAATAGACTATATACACCTGCTAATAAAGGACTTTTAGATATGAACTGGTTTTTTCTCACCGTAGGCTATAGTGGCCTTGCACCTAAAGCCCCCGGCACCGTTGGTACACTCGTTTCACTGCCATTTGGTGTTTTAATCTTGGCATACTTAGGCCCGCAGACCCTCTTTCTGGCAGCATTTTTTATCACCTTGGTAGGTGTTAAAGCCGTAGAAAAGTATCAAAAAATTGCACAAACCCATGATGATGGTCGTATTGTAATTGATGAGTTGGTAGGGATGTGGTTTGCCCTCTCCATCGCACCAGGTATCTTTACACCCATTAACGAACTCCTGATTCTCAGTAATGGAATGCTGATCCAGATCTTACTGAGTTTTGCACTCTTTCGCTATTTTGACATTAGAAAACCTTCTATCATAGGGCGCATCGACCGAGAGGCTCCAGGGGGCTATGGTGTGATGTTTGATGATGTTTTAGCCGGTATTGCAGCAGGAATTACTACTGCGATCATTTGGCAGGGTATTTTAATGTCAGGTCTTATAAACTTCTTATAATGAGATCTTAACACTACTCAAAAAGGCCCCTATGCTAAAAAAACATATCACTGAACAGACCGCTATCTTTTTTAGTGTTTTGAAGTGGGTTTTTCTCTCATCGCTCATTGGTGTGATCATTGGTGGTGTTGTTACCCTGTTTCTAAAGATCTTACAGTACTCCGACCAGAGTCGTGCACTTATACCTTTTCACTACTACTACCTTTTACCCTTTACACTTGTTATGACAGTATGGCTTGTTAAGACCTTTGCCCCGACTG